>NZ_JAMYPB010000002.1:0-227517 GCF_040320135.1 Mesorhizobium sp. M0772
CCCCGGGCCCCGCCCAGCCCCAACGAGCCAGCCCCACTACTGCCTACTGCCGACTGCCTACTGCCTACTCCCTACTGCCTACTCCCTACTGCCTACTGCCTACTGCCTACCGCCTACCGCCTACTGCCTACTGCCCTATTCCCTACCTAATCGTCCAACACCCACGTATCCTTCGTGCCGCCGCCTTGCGAGGAATTCACGACCAACGACCCCTCCTTCAGCGCCACCCGCGTCAAGCCGCCGGGAACGATCTGGATTCGGTCGGAGACCAGAACATAGGGCCTGAGATCGACATGGCGCGGCGACAGGCCTTTTTCGGTCAGGATCGGGCAAGTCGACAGCGCCAGCGTCGGCTGGGCGATGTAGTTGGAGGGCTTCGCCTGCAGCTTCTTGGCGAAATCCTGGCATTCCTTCTTGGTCGCAGCCGGGCCGACCAGCATGCCGTAGCCGCCGGAGCCGTGCACTTCCTTGATGACCAGCTCATGGATGTGTTCGAGCACGTATTTCAGGCTGTCGGGCTCCGAGCAGCGCCAGGTCGGGATGTTGCCGAGGATGGCCTTGCGGCCGGTGTAGAACTCGACGATGTCGGGCATGTAGGAATAAATCGCCTTGTCGTCGGCGATGCCGGTTCCCGGCGCGTTGGCGATGGTGATGTTGCCGGCGCGGTAGACGTCCATGATGCCGGGCACGCCAAGGGCCGAGTCCGGCCGGAAGGTCAGCGGATCGAGGAAGGAATCGTCGACGCGCCGGTAAAGCACGTCGATCTGCTTGTAGCCTTCGGTCGTGCGCATGGCGACGTGGCCGTCTACAACGCGCAGATCCTGGCCTTCGACCAACTGCACGCCCATCTGGTCGGCGAGGAAGGCATGTTCGAAATAGGCGGAGTTGAAGCTGCCCGGCGTCAGCACGGCAATGGTCGGTGCGCCCTTGGTGCTTTGCGGCCGCACTGCCGCCAGCGACTGGCGCAGCAATTGCGGATAATTCTCCACCGGCCGCACCTTGATCCGCTGGAACAGCTCGGGAAAGAGCTGCATCATCGTCTCGCGGTTCTCCAGCATGTAGGAGACCCCCGACGGCGTGCGCGCATTGTCCTCCAGCACGTAGAACTCGTTCTCCGAGATGCGGACGATATCGACGCCGATAATGTGGGTGTAGACGCCGGCCGGTGGCCGCACTCCGATCATTTCCGGCAGGAACGCCTCGTTCCTGGCGATCAGCTCCCTCGGCACGCGGCCGGCGCGCAGGATTTCCTGGCGGTGGTAAATGTCGTCGAGGAAAGCGTTCAGCGCCTGCACGCGCTGTTCGATGCCCTGCGTCAGCCTTCGCCATTCATTGCCGGAGATGATGCGCGGCACGATGTCGAAGGGGATCAGCCGCTCGGAGGCTTCCTGCTCGCCATAGACGGCGAAGGTAATGCCGGTCTTGCGGAAGACGCGCTCGGCGTCCTGCATCTTTTCGGTAAGCCTGGCCGGATCCTGCTCCTTCAGCCAGCGGTCGTAAGCCGTATACGGTTGTCTCAGCCCGGAAACTTCCGGAAGCATTTCATCGAACGCTGCCAATCGCATACTCCCCTGTGACGCCATTTCACTGGCGTCGCGGGAGAAAATCAAGCGCAATCGGTGATTTGGAGGATATCGGCGATCAGTATGTTCCGACTGCCCAAAATTCGGGCAGTCGGAACAGGACCTTAATCAGGCTCTGCCTTGTCGCCGGGCAAGTGCCTGATGCGGCCATAGCAGTTCACCGTTTCATGGAAACGGTGAACTGCTATGGCTTTTTGCTTCGACGCAATTCCGGACGGAAAACCGCTTCACACTTTTCCTGGAATTGCTTTAGAAAGCGCGGAAAGTGACGACCGTGAAGGTGTCCTTGATTCCGGGAATAATCTGCACCTTCTCGTTGACGAAGTGGCCGACATCTTCCTCGTCGTCGACGTAGAATTTGGCAAGCAGGTCGTAATTGCCGGCGGTCGAGTAGATTTCCGAGGCGATTTCGGCATCGGCGAGCGCGCTGGCGACCTCGTAGGACTTGCCCAGATCGCACTTTATCTGCATGAAAAACGTCTTCATTGCCGGTCCCGATCAAGCTTCAGCACACAAGCGGCCCTTGTGGCAGACTGCCGCCCGGCTTTCAAGCATCAGGCCGAGCGCGCCTTGGCGACGGCTTGTCTCAGTTCGGACACCGGCATGCCGCGCCGATACAAGTTGCCGCCGATGACCAGGGCTGGCGTGCCGCGCAGCTTGAACGCCGTCGCCTGGACTTCGGTGCGGACAAGGGCAGCGTCGATGTCGGGTTCACGGATGGCGAGGTCGGCACGCACCATCGCCACATCGACACCGACGGAAGAAAGGATGTCGTTGGTGCGGCGTTCCGAAAGGCCGCGCTGGTTGGTCATCAGCGCATCGACCGCCGCGCCATAGTGTTCGCCGCTCAGCAGCGTCACCCGCGCCGCGTCGCGCGACACGTCGCCGAAGATCGGCCAGTCCTTCATCACAAGCCGGACGCCGTTGTCCTCTTCCATCAACTTCTTCAGCTCGACGAAGACGAGCTTGCAGATCGGGCACTGATAGTCGACGAATTCGGCGATGGTGACGTCGCCATCGGGGTTGCCGAGCGCTGGAATGGCGGGATCGAAGGCGACTTCCGTGACGGTCGGCCCAGTGCTTGCCCGGGCGGGCAAGGGAGCCAAAACTGCGAGGCTTGCCGCGCCCTTCAGCAAAAGGCGCCGGTCGATCGGCTGCTTGAACATGGTTGTCCCCTGGTTGCGCGAACGGGTCCCCACCCGTCCCTACGATGCGCGCCCCGCGTTAAAGGAGGCTTAAGCATGATCATGTGGCACTTGCGTGGCGAATATTGCGGTTGCTGAAACCGTGAGGCTCCGCAAAGCGTATGGTATGATGCGTCCCGGGACAGGTTTTGTTGGGGGACAATGGAGACAGGCCATGCGCCGCACCGCATTCGCAGTCGTTTCATTGCTGTTCGCGTTGTTCGTGTCGGCAGCCCTTGCCGGCGACGCCGAAGTCAAGGCCGGCCAGGCCGTCATCGATGGTCAGTTGAAGGCGCTCATCGCCAATGATGGCGCCAAGGCGTACAGTTTCGCCGCTCCAAATGTGAAGCGCATCTTTCCGACCGTCGACACCTTCATGAACATGGTGACCAACGGCTATCCGCCGGTGCGCCAGCCGCAGAGCTATTCCTTCGGCAAGGTCGAGCAGATGGGGCCAACTTCGCTAATCCAGCAAGTGCTGATCGTTGGGCCCGACGGCAAGGACTATGAGGCGGTCTACACGCTGGAACAGCAGCCCGACGGCAGCTTTCAAATCACCGGCTGCAGCTTGCGCGCAGCGAATTCGCTCAGCACCTAGATGTGCTTATAGCACCGGAATATCGCCCCTCGCCCATCCCTCTGAAATGTCTGATGTGCGCGCCTCGAAGGCCTTTGCCTCGATCGCGGCGCGAATCTCCTGCATCAGCTTCTGATAGTAAGACAGGTTGTTCCAGGTCAGAAGCATCGCGCCCAGCGCCTCCTGCGAGCGCACGAGATGATGCAGATAGGCGCGTGAATAGTCGCGTGCCGCCGGGCAGTCACTCTCCTCGTCCAGCGGCCGCGGATCGTCCGCATGGCGGGCATTCCTGAGATTGACCTTGCCGCGCCTGGTATAGGCCAGGCCATGGCGGCCGGCGCGGGTCGGCATCACGCAGTCGAACATGTCGATGCCGCGCGCCACCGATTTCACGATGTCGTCCGGCGTGCCGACGCCCATGAGATATCGAGGCTTGTTGTCAGGCAATTCCGGACAGGTGATCTCCAGCATATCCAGCATCACCGCTTGCGGTTCGCCGACGGCCAGGCCGCCGACCGCATAGCCCTTCAGCTCCATCGCGCTCAGCGCCTGCGCCGAACGCACCCTGAGAGCTGCGTTGTCGCCACCCTGGACGATGCCGAACATCCCCTTGCCGGGCTGATCGCCGAACGCTGTCTTGCAGCGCTCGGCCCAGCGCAGCGACAGCTCCATCGCGCGCTCGATCTGCTTGAGGTCGGCCGGCAGCGCTGTGCATTCGTCGAGCTGCATCTGGATGTCGGAATCGAGCAGGCCCTGGATCTCGATCGAGCGCTCCGGCGACATCTCGTAGGCAGCGCCGTCAATGTGCGAGCGAAAGGTGACGCCCTTCTCGGTCAATTTTCTGAGCTTCGACAGCGACATGACCTGAAAACCGCCACTGTCGGTCAGGATCGGCTGCGGCCAGCGGGCGAATTCATGCAAGCCACCAAGCCGCGCCACGCGCTCGGCGCCTGGCCGCAGCATAAGATGATAGGTATTGCCCAGGATGATGTCGGCGCCGACGCCGCGCACCTGGTCCATATACATGGCCTTGACCGTGCCGCCGGTGCCGACCGGCATGAAGGCCGGCGTGCGGATTTCGCCGCGCGGCATGGTGATGGAACCGCGCCGCGCCTTGCCGTCGGTGGCGAGGATCTTGAAGGTGAATGTCTCAGCCATTGAATTCCTTGTCATGGACAGGCGCGCCTGGCGCCTGCCTGTCGAGCGACTGGCGGTATTGGATGCAGCCGCGCATGAATTTCGGCCATGGCGGCACGGCAATCGATGGATCGGTCTTTTCCGGCAGCAGGTCCCACAGGTTGGGATGATGCCAGCATAAATCATGGCCGGTAGAATCTCGATGCTGGCGAATGCCGGCACGCAATTTCTTCACTTCGGCGATCAGGCTTTCGCGATCAAAGGCCTGCAGGTCATCGTCCATCGCTCATCTCCGCTCGATAAAGCAGGCTTGCATCTCCGTAGGAATAGAACCTGTAATTGTTCCCGATGGCATGAGCATAGGCCGCACGCATCGTATCTAGGCCGCTGAAGGCCGAAACCAGCATGAACAGCGTCGAACGCGGGAGATGGAAATTGGTCATCAGCAGGTCGGCGGTCTTGAACCGATAGCCCGGCGTGATGAAGATGTCGGTCGGGCCGGACCAGGCGGTCAGCGAGCCATCAGGCCGTGCCGCGCTCTCCAGCAAGCGCAGCGAGGTGGTGCCGACAGCGATGATGCGCCCGCCCCGCGCCTTGGCGCCATTCAGAGCGTCGGCTGTTGCTTCGCTGACCGAGCCGGTCTCGGCATGCATCTTGTGGTGAGCGGTGTCGTCCGCCTTGACCGGCAGGAAGGTGCCGGCGCCGACATGCAAGGTCACGAAGCGGCGTTCGATGCCTTTTGCATCCAGCGCGGCAAACAGCTCCGGCGTGAAATGCAGGCCTGCGGTGGGGGCAGCGACTGCGCCCTCCTCCTTGGCATAGATTGTCTGGTAATCCGTCAGGTCGCGCGCGTCGTCGTCGCGCTTGGAGGCGATATAGGGCGGCAGCGGGATGTGGCCGACGGCATGCAGCGCCTCGTCGAGAAACGGCCCCGACAGGTCGAAACCGAGCAGCACCTCGCCGGCATCGCCCTTCTCGATCACTGTGGCGTCGAGCTGGCCGAGGAAACAGGAATTGCCGTCATGGCCGAAATGGATGCGGTCGCCGGCGGCGATGCGCTTGCCCGGCCGCATGAAGGCCAGCCAGCGGTCCGGCGCCATGCGCATATGCAGCGTGGCGTCGACCTGCGCCTGCGCTTCGCCGCGCCGCCTGATGCCTCTCAACTGGGCAGGAATGACCTTGGTGTCGTTGAAGACCAGCACGTCGCCCGTTCTGAGCAAGGACGGAAGGTCGCGCACCGCGCGGTCCGCAAAGTCTTCGCCTGGCCTGACCACCAGCATTCTGGCGCTGTCGCGCGGCTCGGCCGGGCGCAGCGCGATGCGCTCCTCCGGCAGGTCGAAGTCGAAGAGATCGACGCGCATCAGTAGAGCCGGACGAGCAGCGCTCCGGCCAACAGCAGCACCGCGCCGGCGATGCGGCCGAGCGAAATCTCGCGCACCGCCACGCCGAGAAAGCCGACGCGATCGATCAGCATGCCGGCCAGCAACTGGCCGGCAACCAGGAACGCCATCAACGCGGCTGCACCAATGCGCGGCGTAAGAATGGTTGACAGGGTAACATAGAAACCGCCGAGCATGCCGCCGGCGATGAACAGCCAAGGCGCCGGCGCCTTCCAGTCGAGCGAGATGTCCTGCAGCCGCACAACGGCAATGGAGATGATACCAAGCACGATCGCGCCTGACAGGAACGAAAACGCAGCAGCCGCGACCGGGAGCCCCAGGCCGCGCGCCAGCTGCGAGTTGATCGGCGCCTGGACGGCGATGAAGGCGCCTGACAGGATGCCGAGCAGCGACCAGACCACGCCCATCATCGTCGTTTGTCCTTACTTGACGTCGGCCGCGACCTTCAGCGACACGATCTTGTCGGGATCGACCACCGGCTCGCCGCGCTTGATCTTGTCGACATTGTCCATGCCTTCGATGACCTGGCCCCAGACCGTGTACTGGCGGTTGAGGAAAGCGGCATCGTCGAAGCAGATGAAGAACTGCGAATTGGCCGAGTTCGGGTTCTGCGAACGGGCCATCGAGCAGGTGCCGCGGCCATGGTTGGCGTTGGAGAACTCAGCCTTCAGGTCCGGCTTTTCCGAGCCGCCCATGCCCGCACGCGAAGGCGCGAAGGTCGGCTTCGACGAATTGCCGAACTTCACGTCGCCGGTCTGCGCCATGAAGCCTTCGATGACGCGGTGGAAGACCACGCCGTCATAGGCGCCTTCGCGGGCCAGTTCCTTGATGCGGGCGACGTGGCCGGGAGCCAAATCGGGGAACAGTTCGATGACGACCTTGCCCTTGGTCGTTTCCAGGATGAGCGCGTTCTCGCGGTCCTTGATCTCAGCCATGTCGTATATCCTTTATCTCAGAAAACAGATTGATTTGATTGGTTTACTTGTCGGCGGCGATGCGTACCTTGATCATGCGGTCGGGGTCGCTGACCGTGCCGTTGTCGGCCTCGTCGCCCTTCTTGATCTTGTCCACCAGCTCCATGCCGCTGACGACACTGCCAACGATGGTGTACTGGCCATCGAGGTTCGGCGCCGGCGCGAACATGATGAAGAACTGCGAATTGGCGGAGTTCGGGTCCTGCGAGCGGGCCATGCCGAGCGTGCCGCGCTTGAAATGTTCGCTCTGCGAGAATTCGGCCGGCAGATCGGGCAGGTCTGAACCGCCAGTGCCGACGGCCTCGGGGCTGAACCCCTTCTTCATGTTGCCGAACTTGACGTCGCCGGTCTGCGCCATAAAGCCGTTGATGACCCGGTGGAATGCGACATCGTTATAAGCGCCTTCACGCACCAGCTTCTTGATCTGCGCGACATGCTTGGGTGCCAGGTCGGGGCGTAGCGCGATGGTGACGTCGCCGTTCTTCAAGGTGATGACCATGGTGTTTTCCGGTTCGGCGGCGAAGGCCGAAACGGATGCGGTCACGAGACCGGCAAGCACGACGAGGAACGAGGCGAGCTTTTTCAGCTGCATAAGGGATCTCCGAAGGTCTTTGTTAGGGTGCATGTCGTTGCCCCAAAAACCGGCATCCACTTTGGGGCGACATGCACTATTTCGCGAATTTGGCGGTGAGCGCACCGGCAACGGCGGCCGGTACGAAGGGACGGATGTCTCCGCCCATCGAGGCTATCTGGCGCACAAGTGTGGCAGTAATGGTGCGTACCGATGGGCTGGCGGGCAGAAAAACCGTCTGCAGTTCCGGCGCCATGGTCTCGTTCATGCCAGCCATCTGCATCTCGTAATCGAGATCGGTGCCGTCGCGCAGGCCGCGGATCATGATCGAGGCGCCATGCTTGCGGGCCGCGTCGATGACCAGCCCGTCAAAGGCGACGACCTTGATACGGTCGCCGTCGCGGCCAAATTCGGCCTTGGTCGCGGCCTCGATCAGCTTCACCCGTTCGTCGAAGGAAAACAGCGGCGTCTTGCCGGGGTGGGTGCCGATCGCCGCATAAACCGTGTCGGCGACAGCCAGCGATGCCTTCAGGACATCGAGATGGCCGTTGGTCAGCGGGTCGAAGGAGCCGGCATAAAGGGCGATGCGATCGGTCATGGGAGGTGCTTCTAGCGGGGCATTGGGCGGAAGGCAAATGCGATTGGGAACATCTGCGTGAACCTTTTCGCAGACATGAACGACAGATGAATGCCTTGATCACGAAGACTTCACGCCGCGTTCGCTAGTTTGCACTTCGGAAAATGAAACCAAAACCCGATCTAACCGTTGGATAGGCGCAGGAGAACACGCACATGCTGATCTACATGCTCGCCACCGCAATGACCGTCGCCATGCTGATCGCCACCGCATTCGGATTGCATAGCGAGGCAGAGCGCGTCCGTGTCCGCACAAAGCGGTTCGAAGGTTTCGGCGCTCGCTGGCCCCACCGTCGCCCCTGATTTATTGCTAGTTCTTGTTTGCGCCGGCCCATCGGGCCGGCGTTGTTGCTCAAACCTATTCGGTGCTGTCCGGTACGGCATCTCCGGCGCCGGCCTCAATGACACCCTCTTCGACATCCTCGTCGGCCTGCGGCTCCGAAATCCGTTCGACCGAAACCACCTTCTCGCCTTCGGCGGTGTTGAAGATGGTCACGCCCTTGGTGGCGCGGCTGGCGAAACGGATACCGTTGACCGGCACCCGGATGACCGTGCCGCCATCCGAAACCAGCATGATCTGGTCGTCATTGCCGACCGGGAAAGTCGCCACCAGCTGGCCGATCTCGGCCACCTTCGACACGTCGGTGGCGCGGATGCCTTTGCCGCCGCGTCCGGTCAGGCGGAAATCGTAGGATGACGAGCGCTTGCCGTAGCCATATTCGGTCACCGTCAGCACATACTGCTCATGCGCCTTGAGCTCTTCGTAACGGCTGTCGGAAAGCTCGGTCTCCTCGCCAATCTCCTCATTGGTGAGTGCAATCTCTTCTTCCTCGCCGGTCACCTCGGCGGCAAGCCGCCGCTCCAGTGCTGCCCGCTTGAGGTAGGCGGAGCGTTCCGCCGGCGAAGCATCGACATGCTCGATCACCGACATGGAGATGATGCGGTCGGTCTCGGCCATGCTTATGCCGCGCACGCCGACCGAATTGCGGCTCTGGAAGACGCGCACATCGCCAACGCGGAAGCGGATGCACTGGCCGGAACTGGCGGTCAAAAGCACATCGTCATTGTCTGTGCAGGTCTCGACGCCGAGAATCTCGTCGCCCTCCTCCTCCAGCTTCATGGCGATCTTGCCATTGCGGTTGACCTGGACGAATTCGGACAGCTTGTTACGGCGCACGGTGCCGCGCGTGGTGGCGAACATGACGTCGAGTTCGCCCCAGCTGGTCTCGTCCTCGGGCAGCGGCATGATGGTGGTGATGCGCTCGCCCTGCTCCAGCGGCAGCATGTTGATCAGCGCCTTGCCGCGCGACTGCGGATTGCCGATTGGCAGCCGCCAGACCTTTTCCTTGTAGACGATGCCGCGCGAGGAGAAGAACAGCACCGGCGTATGCGTGTTGGCGACGAACAGCCGGGTGACGAAATCCTCTTCCTTGGTCGACATGCCGGAGCGGCCCTTGCCGCCGCGGCGTTGCGCCCGGTAGAGCGACAGCGGCACGCGCTTGATGTAGCCGGAATGGCTGACGGTGACGACCATGTCCTCGCGCTGGATCAGATCCTCGTCTTCCATGTCGGCGCCGCCGTCGGTGAGCTCGGTGCGGCGCGGCGTGCCGAACTCGTCGCGCACGGCGGCAAGCTCGTCCTTGACGATCTGCTGGATGCGGGCGCGGGACGACAGAATATCGAGGTAATCCTTGATCTCGTCGCCGATGGTGTTCAGCTCGTCGGCGATTTCGTCACGGCCGAGCGCGGTCAGGCGCTGCAGGCGCAGTTCGAGGATTGCGCGCGCCTGTTCCTCGGAGAGGTTGTAGGTGCCATCCTCATTGATGCGATGGCGCGGATCGTCGATAAGCAGAATCAATGACTCCACGTCCCCGGAGGGCCAGCGCCGCTCCATCAACTGCTCGCGCGCCGTCTGCGGATCGGGCGCGGTGCGGATCAGCTTGATCACTTCGTCGATGTTGGCGACGGCGATGGCGAGGCCGACCAGCACGTGGGCGCGGTCGCGCGCCTTGCGCAGCAGGAATTTCGTGCGCCGGCTAATCACCTCTTCGCGGAAGCTGACAAACGCCTTCAGCATGTCGGTCAGGTTCATCACTTCCGGCTTGCCGCCGTTCAGCGCCACCATATTGGCGCCAAAGGAGGTCTGCAGCGGCGTGAAGCGGTAAAGCTGGTTGAGAATGACGTCGGCGACAGCGTCGCGCTTCAGCTCGATGACGACGCGGTAGCCCTGGCGGTCGCTTTCGTCGCGAATGTCGGAAATGCCTTCGATGCGCTTGTCGCGCACCAGCTCGGCCATTTTCTCAATCATCGAGGCCTTGTTCACCTGGTACGGGACTTCCGTGATGATGATCGATTCACGGTCGTTTCCGCGCTGTTCGACATTGACCTTGCCGCGCATGACGATGGAGCCACGGCCAGTCGCATAGGCGCTGTAGATGCCGGAACGGCCGAGCACGATGCCGCCGGTCGGGAAATCGGGACCCGGAATGATCTCCATCAGCGCCGGCAAATCGATCGCCGGATTGTCGATGATGGCGATGGCGCCGTTGCAGATCTCGGCCAGATTGTGCGGCGGGATGTTGGTGGCCATGCCGACGGCGATGCCGCCGGAACCATTGACCAGAAGATTGGGGAAGCGGGCCGGCAGCACCTTCGGTTCGGTGTCGGATGCGTCATAAGTCTCCTGGAAATCGACGGTTTCCTTGTCGATGTCCTCCAAGAGTTCATGCGCGACCTTGGTCAGCCGCGATTCGGTGTAGCGCATCGCCGCCGGCGGATCGCCGTCGATGGAGCCGAAATTACCCTGCCCGTCGATCAGCGGAACGCGCAGCGACCAGTCCTGCGCCATGCGCACCAAGGCGTCGTAGATCGAGGCGTCGCCATGCGGATGGTATTTACCCATCACGTCGGCGACCGGGCGGGCCGACTTCACATATTTGCGGTTCCAGTGGTAACCGCTCTCATGCGCCGCATAGAGAATGCGGCGGTGAACCGGCTTCAGGCCGTCGCGTACATCGGGCAGCGCACGGCTGACGATGACGCTCATGGCATAAGAGAGGTAGGAGCTCTGCATCTCCTCGATGATGGAGATGGGCTCGATGCCGGTAGGGCCGCCGTCGGCGCCGCGCGGGGGTTTTTGGTCGGTCAAATCGGATCACAATCTAATCAGGAATCACTGACCGCTTATATAGGAAGCACGGCCGAAACTCCAATATTCGTGGTGCTTTTCCAATGAGGATTTCAGTGGTAAATTCAAATGGATACCTCTGATTGCGACGATTTGGCCATAACGCATTCGCCGCCGCCAGGGGCAAAAGCCTGCGAAGGACAGTTTTCCAAGCCAAGAGCGTATCTGGAGGCAGACAGACGCGTCAGCGGGTAGCCACCCGCCGGGCGCGATAGTGGCCAGGCGTCTCACCCATGACGCGCCGGAAACGGCGGTTGAACGTCGACAAATCGTTGAAACCGGCCTCGAAGGCGATTGCCGAGATGGCATCGCCTGACATGCGCAGCCGCACCGCCGCGCGGTGCAGCCGGGTTCTCAGCAGAAACTGATAGGGCGTCATGCCGGCGACCTGCCGGAAGGTGCGAAGGAAATGATACGGGCTGGTCGCCGTCGCGCAGGCAAGCTCGGAAAGCGAGACCGGCCTGCCGGCATTGAGCTCGATCTGCCGCACCGCCTCGGCAACCCGTTTCTGGTCGCGGCGGCTCGGCGGTCGAAGGCCAGGCACCGCATCGCTGGCGACGGGCAGTGCTGCGCCGGCAACTGCCAGTGCTGCACCGGCAATTCGCAGGCCAAGCTCTTCAAAGGCGTCGATGTCGACCATCTCGCGCGCCGCTTCCGCCTCGGCCAGCAGCGATGCGAGCGCCGGCAAAGGCGGCATATGCGGCACGCCGAAGGCGAGCTTGCTCGCGCCGGGCACGTCGCTGGCGATGCGGTCGAGATAGGCCGGAGCGAAGTGGAAGGACAGGCAACGGTCGCCGGCGCCATGCTCATGCCCGCATTCATAGCAGGCGCCGACATTGCCGAGCAGGATTGCGCCCGGCGCCAGCATGGCGGCGCCTTGCCTGGTGCGGTAGCGGAAGGTGCCGCTGGTGACAGCGGCAACGCAGAAGGTGTCGTGCGCCTCCTCGAACGGGCGGTCGCCGGCGCCGGCCGTGCACAGCACGTCGGACACATGCCAGCCCTGCCCCGATGCCAGGTTTTGTTCGCTCGTCGTCATGGCTTGAAAGATAGCAATTTTTGCCAAGCGCGACACCCTGCCGGGGCCTATCGCTTGCAGCCTCCTGACACAACGAAGGCAGCAAGTATGATCGGTACATCCTCCTTTGCCGAAGCGCTCCACAGCGACGGCCCCAACCCCGGTCTGGCTGACAAGCTTGATCTCTACGGCCGCTTCGTCGGCGCCTGGACATTCGATGCCACGCGCCATCTCGAGGACGGCACGGTTCTCACCGGACGCGGCGAGGTGCATTTCGGCTGGGTCCTGGAAGGCAGGGCGATCCAGGATGTATGGATCCTGCCCGCGCGGGATGCCGGCCCCTCGCCTTCTCTCGGCAAATGGACTTTCTATGGCACAACGCTGCGGGCCTATGATCCCGGCTCGGATGCCTGGCACATCTTCTGGAGCGACCCGCGCAACCAATACTACAGCCGCCAGCTTGGTCGCGCCGAAGGCGACACGATTGTGCAGGTCGGCGCCGACGGCACTGGTTCCTCGGTCCGCTGGAGCTTTTCGCGCATCACGAAAGACAGCTTCCGCTGGCTCGGCGAGCGTTCGCACGACGATGGCAAGACATGGCGTCTCGAAGTCGAGTTCCTGGCGCGCCGCGTCACCCAGGACTGATGACGCAACATATTGCAAAAAAGGTGAAACAACATGCTTGACCATGTCTCGATCGGCGTCCGCGACACCAACGTTTCGAAGCCCTTCTACGATGCCGCGCTAAAGCCGCTCGGTTATTCCTGCCTCAGCCAGTCGCCAGGCTCACTGGGTTATGGTGCGCAAGCCGTCGCGCTGTGGGTGAACGACGCGGAGCGGCCAGTGCCATCGGACGAGAAGTCCGGTCTGCATTTCTGCTTTGCCGCGCCGACGAGGCAGAGTGTCGTCGCCTTCCATGCCGCCGCCTTGCGTGCAGGCGGCAGCGACAATGGCGCGCCGGGCCTGCGCGCCGACTATGGCGAGGACTATTACGCTGCCTTCATCGTCGATCCCGACGGCTATCGCCTGGAGGCCTATTGCAACGCTGCCGCCTAACATAGCCGGCGTCTCCGGTATCGGCATCTCAGACGGTTCCCACCGGCCAGGCTTTGCTCTACCACTATCGTGGCGCAGGGGTCCGGCCCGGCGGGAGGGGTCAGCGATGCCGAGTTTCGACAGCCTGTTCAACGCCTTCGTCACCATTCTGGTGACCATCGACCCGCCAGGTCTCGCGCCGCTCTTCCTCGCGGTGACACGCGGCATGAACCGCGAGGAACGTCAGCAGGTTTCGGTGCGCGCCTCGATCATCGGCTTCCTGGTGATGGCGCTGTTTGCGGTGGCCGGGGCGTCCATCCTGTCGGTGTTCGGCATCACGTTGCCGGCTTTCCGCGTCGCCGGCGGGTTTTTGCTGTTCTTCATCGCGTTCGAAATGGTGTTTGAGCGCCGCCAGGACCGCAAGGAGAAGATCGGCGACGTCGCCATCACCAAGGACATGATCCACAACATCGCGGCCTTCCCGCTGGCGATCCCGCTGATCGCCGGCCCCGGTGCGATTTCGGCGACTGTGCTACTGTCGGGCTCTTTTCAGGGTTTTGCAGCACAAGCGGCGCTGGTCGGCATCATCTTCGTCTGCCTTGCCATCACCTATCTGGTGTTCGTGCTGTCGGAGCGCATCGACCGCATCCTCGGCCAGACCGGCCGCTCGATCCTCACCCGCCTGCTCGGCGTCATCCTGGCCGCGCTTGCGGTTCAGTTCGTCGCGGATGGGATCAAGGCGCTGATGGCGGGGTGAACGGCAGCCCCTGCTCCCTGCTCCCTGCTCCCTGCTCCCTGCTCCCTGCTCCCTACTCCACCGCCGTATCGACGACCTCGAAATCGTGGGTGATGACAGCCGTCTTGGCCAGCATGGCCGAGGCCGAGCAGTATTTCTCGATCGACAGGTTGATGGCGCGCTGGACCTTGTCGCGCGACAGCGCGTGGCCCGTGACGATGAAATGCATGTGGATGCGGGTGAAGACTTTGGGGTCGGTTTCGGCCCGGTCGGCGTCGAGTTCTACAACACAGTCCTCGATCGCCTCGCGGCCTTTTTCGAGGATGTGGACGACATCATAGGCCGAGCAGCCGCCGGTGCCGATCAGCACCAGCTCCATCGGGCTCGGACCTGGCGTCTTGCCTTCCGGCCCGGGGGCGGTCCCCAGCACCAGTTTGTGGCCGCTGCCGGACTCGCCGACGAAGGTGCGCTCCTCGACCCATTTAATCCGTGCTTTCACGGCAATCTTCGTTTCAGAAAGCGTCACTGGCCGAAGACGACCGTGTGCATGATCCGCCCCGGCAGCAGCGTGAACACGCCGGCGCCGATCAGGGCGAAAACATACAGCGATATCATGACCCTGCGATGTTTCGCGACCCGATGCATATGCGCGTGCCAGACCGCCAGCGGCACGGCGATCAACACTAAAATCGACAAGAGATGGATCGGGCTGAACGGACCGACGAGGCGTATCTGCTGGATCCAGAAACTGGAGATGGCGACGACCAGCATCAGCGCCGCCCAGGTATAGCCGACGACACGATGACGCGTCGTGCCTTTCGGCAGCGCCAGTTGCGTAGCGCCAATGGCCAGCGCGGCAAGGGCCGCGAAGGCGTGCCATGGAATGGGAGGGCGCGCCGATAGAAGCGGTCCGAGCGACATCGCGCCCTCTCCTCAGATATCGCTGACTACCGTCAGCTCAGAACGGGATTTCGTCGTCCAGTTCGCGCGACGAGCCGCCGCCACCGCCGCCCTTGGAACCGCCGCCACCGCTATTGCCGCCGCGGTTGAAGCTCTCATTGGGGCCAGACTGGCCGAAATCCGAGCCACGGCTCGCGCCGCCGCCGCCGGCATAGTTGCCGACCTGACCGCCGCCCTCGCCGCGAGAATCGAGCATCTGCAGCTCGCCGCGGAATTTCTGCAGCACGACTTCGGTCGTGTACTTGTCGGCGCCGGTCTGGTCTTGCCATTTGCGTGTCTGCAGCTGGCCTTCGACGTAAACCTTCATGCCCTTCTTCAGGTACTGCTCGGCGACCTTGGCGATCTGGTCATTGAAAATGACCACGTTGTGCCATTCGGTCTTTTCCTTGCGCTCGCCGGAGTTCTTGTCGCGCCAGCTTTCCGACGTGGCGATGCGGATGTTGACGACCGGATCACCGGAATTCAGGCGGCGGATTTCAGGGTCCGCGCCGAGGTTACCGACCAGAATGACCTTGTTGACGCTACCCGCCATGACACTTCTCCGTGCTCATCCGAAACAAATTTCAAGTCGTTCACCTTACAGGCCGCGCACAATCCTGGCTTGCCGCGGCTGGCTTTTCCCACAAGGTTTTTGTTCCCTTTTCGTTCCTATACTGTTAACCACGGATTGTCAAGGAATGGCAGCAATCGCCGACGCGGGCGCGTGGATTTAGCTGACACGCAGGGGCGAGAAGCGGTGTCGTCAGCGCCGTTTTTTAGCTGGCCGCAACGGACCGAAAAAGCCGCTCCACTCCATGCCCATGCCATGGGCGCGCTGTGCGATCACGGTTGGCGCCGACATCAGCCCGACTGCAGGTTCAGATTTCAGAGCCGGGTCATTCAGCAATTTCCCGATCGCGCGCCCGTGCCACCACACCTGAGCGACGAGCGCCGCTACCACCGCGATCAGGCCCCAGGTCCCCAATCCTTCGCCGAAGATGTAAATCCCGTGTGGCGGCGATAGCGCCGTACCCAGCTTGGCCAACAAGATCACGGCCACGAAACCGATGACGGCGATCGCTCCTATACCGAGTACGAGGCGGCGATAGAGCCTCAGAGCCTCGTTGAGGTTCTCGGCGGACGAAAGATCGACGTTGGAATTCATAAATACTACTCCTGCCTCGCGATGATCGGCCCATCTTGTTCCCCACGGCTTAGAGGCCCGGCAGGATCCAATCAATACGGGCATTCAAAACACCCCTTGCCAAATCGATAAGTATCGACTTATGCTTTTGCCATGATCGAAGCAGAGATTTTTCGCGCCCTGGCCGACCCGACGCGACGCGCCGTCTACGAGCGGCTGACCGCCGGCGAGATGAGCGTGTCGGAGTTGCGCACTGGCATGAGCGTGTCGCAGCCGGCGGTGTCGCAGCACCTTGCCGTGCTGCGCGGCGCAGGCCTGGTCAGCGAAAGACGCGCCGGCCGCAACGCCTACTATCGCGCCGATCCGCAAGGGCTCGAGCCGCTGCTCGGCTGGATCGAACGCTACCGCGCATTCTGGCCGGAGCGCATCGAAAGACTGAAGGCCGTTTTGAAGGACATGGACCAATGACCGACGAAAAGCAGACGCAGACCGCCAAAGATGCCCTCGCCTTCGAATGCGATCTGCCGGACGCACCGGAAAAAGTGTGGCGGGCACTGACCGTGCCGGACCTCTTGGCGGAATGGATGATGCCGAACGACATCAAGCCGGAAACCGGCAGCCGCTTTGCCTTTGCCGGGCCTGAGAAGCCGATCGAGTGCGAAGTGCTCGATGCCGAACCGGGGCGCCTGCTGCGCTATTCCTGGCGCGAGCGTTCCGGCGACGCCGACCGCGAGGAGCTGGAGAGCATCGTCACCTTCACACTCGCCCGCACCGTTTCCGGCGGCACGCATCTGCGCATCGTCCATGACGGGTTTGTCCTGACGCCTGCGGTTGCGATGGCCGGCGCCGGCTGCCTGCTCTCGCTGCACGCATATAAGCCCAAGCCGCCAGTCGCAGCCAACGCGCCGCGCCTGTTGCTGCGCGCTGCCTGACCCGGAAAAATCAAAACGGAGACAATGAGATGAGCGGCTTTGCCAATCTGGTGCCGATGGTGATCGAGCAATCGAGCCGCGGCGAACGTGCCTTCGACATTTTCTCGCGGCTGCTGCGCGAGCGCATCATCTTCGTCAATGGCGAGATCAATGACGGCATGTCGGCGCTGGTCTGCGCCCAGCTTCTGTCGCTGGAATCGGACAATCCCGACAAGGAGATCTCGCTCTACATCAACTCTCCGGGCGGCGTGGTTACCAGCGGCTTCGCCATCTACGACACGATGCAATATGTCAGCTGCCCGGTGTCGACCGTGTGCATGGGCTTTGCCGCGTCGATGGCCTCCTTCCTGCTGATGGCGGGAACGCCGGGGCGGCGCATCGCGCTGCCCAATGCCAGCATCGTGCTGCATCAGCCTTTGGGCGGCTTCCAGGGCCAGGCCTCCGACATCCAGCGTCACGCCGAAGGCATTTTGCGCACCAAGCGGCACATGGCCGACCTCTACGCTCACCATTGCGGCCGCACCCACGAAGAGGTCGAACGCACGCTCGACCGCGATTTCTTCATGACCGCGAAGGAGGCCATGGACTGGGGCCTCGTCGACCACGTCTTCGACACCCGCAAGCAGGCAGCGGCCTGATCGGCGGATTGAATGCAGGCCGGTGTTCCCTCAATTTCAACGCCGCTGGTCTGGCCTCGCCTTGAGCGCGGCACTATAGTCTTGCCATGCGCTACCACCTGAACAGACTGACCATAGCCATTGCCATCACGGCGGCGACATCGAGCATGGCCTTTGCCGGGGGCAGCACCAGCACGTCGTGGAAAGGCGCCCTGCCCGGCGTGGCCGGCGACTACCGCATCGCCAAGCCCGCGCCGCAGCCGGACCCGGACGACGCGCTGCCTGCCGGCGAGAACGGCACGTTCAAGATCGGCGACACCGATGTCAGGATTTCCGGCAGCATCACTGTCGATGTCGGCACGGGTGGGATCAAGCCGCCGCGCCGGTAGCCCCTTCTCCCAGCTACTATACGGGAGAGAAAGCCTGCGCCGACGACTTCCTCGCAAAAGAACAGCCCCGCCGTTGCTTCCGCTAACGGTCGGGGCTTTTTTTGGATTCCAAATCCAAACTGCCGGTAGTGTTATACCGACTTTGATTTCGGATGCTTCGCGGCATTCAGCCGACGATCCGACTAGCCGTCTCTGATTTTTGTGGGATTCGGCAGGTCACGGTTTGTCTGGTGGTTTGTTGGACTGACGCGATGCGTTCGTTTGGACGCATACACTCCAATGCCTTGAAACTACCTGGCACTTATGCCCGCCGCGGCTCCACTAGCAGGTGGAGCCTCAAGGGACTATCCGGTGGCGTCATGCTCCGCTCCTATGTCCGTTGCGACTGGTGTCAATCCGAAGCACAAATCGCAAAAACCTGCGGCGTCTCGCAGGCCGCTATGGGCGGCGAGGCCATCAAAGACGGCCGGCTCCGTTGACTCCGGCAGAGTGCGCCCCTGATTTGACGGCGTCAACCTTGAATAGCCGGTTACGGAAAATGTGATCGCCGGGAGCTTACGTCAGGGTCAGTTTCTGAAACACCCTTGTCAGTTTCTGCACAGCTTTGTCAGGAGCGTGTTCGGCCTTTGTTCTTTCCGCTTGCCCCTTCGCTCGAAAGACGGTTAAACGGCTTTGGTCGAGAAGTGTGGCGTCTCTCGACGTGGCGGCAAAAATACCTACATAGGGAATGGCCGGGAAAACCCGCCGATCCCACTGACACCAGACCTGAGGCGGCGACCGGCGATGGCCGACCATAAATACCTTTCCATTCGCGGGGCACGCGAACACAACCTGAAGAATGTCGATCTCGACCTGCCGCGTGACAGCCTGATCGTCATGACCGGCCTGTCGGGCTCCGGCAAATCGTCGCTTGCTTTCGACACCATCTATGCCGAGGGCCAGCGCCGTTACGTCGAGAGCCTGTCGGCCTATGCGCGCCAGTTCCTCGAAATGATGCAGAAGCCGGATGTCGACCAGATCGACGGCCTATCACCGGCCATCTCCATCGAGCAGAAGACCACGTCTAAGAACCCGCGCTCGACAGTCGGCACCGTCACCGAGATCTACGACTATATGCGCCTGCTGTTTGCGCGCGTCGGCATCCCCTATTCGCCGGCCACCGGCCTGCCGATCGAGAGCCAGACGGTTTCGCAGATGGTCGACCGGGTGCTAGCGGTCGAGGAAGGCACGCGCCTTTTCCTGCTGGCGCCGATCGTGCGCGGCCGCAAGGGCGAGTATCGAAAGGAACTGCTGGAGCTGCAGAAGAAGGGCTTTCAGCGCGTCAAGGTCGACGGCGTCTTCTATGAGATCGCCGATGTGCCGGCGTTGGACAAGAAGTACAAGCACGACATCGACGTCGTCGTCGACCGCATCGTCGTGCGCGGCGACCTGGCGACACGGCTTGCCGATTCCATCGAAACGGCGCTGAAGCTCGCCGAAGGGCTGGCGGTGGCCGAGTTCGCCGACCGGCCGCTCGACGCCAGCCAGACCGGCGAGGACTCGGTCAACAAATCGAAGAACGAGACGCATGAGCGCATCCTGTTCTCGGAAAAATTCGCCTGCCCGGTTTCCGGCTTCACCATTCCGGAGATCGAGCCCAGGCTGTTCTCGTTCAACAACCCGTTCGGCGCCTGCCCGACCTGCGACGGCCTCGGCAATCAGCGCGCCATCGACGCCAGCCTGATCGTGCCGGACGAAAACGTGTCGCTGCGCGACGGCGCCGTCAGCCCGTGGGCGAAATCGACCTCGCCCTATTATGCGCAGACGCTGGAAGCGCTGGGCAAGGCATACGGCTTCAAGCTCGGCGACAAGTTCAAAGACCTGACCGAAGAGGCCAAGGAAGCCGTCCTGCGCGGCACCGGCGAGCGCGAGGTCACCTTCCAATATGATGACGGCCTGCGCTCCTACAAGACCACCAAGACGTTCGAGGGCGTCATTCCCAATCTCGAACGGCGGTGGAAGGAAACCGAATCCGCCTGGATGCGCGAGGAGATCGAGCGCTTCATGTCGGCGACGCCCTGCCCGGTCTGCAAGGGATACCGGCTGAAGCCGGAAGCGCTGGCGGTGAAGATCGCCGGCAAGCATATCGGCGAAGTCACAGAGCTGTCGATCCGCAAGGCCGACCAGTGGTTCACCGAACTCCCGCCACATCTCAACGACCAGCAGAACGAGATCGCGGTGCGCGTTCTCAAGGAAATCCGTGACCGCCTGCGCTTCCTCAACGATGTCGGCCTCGACTATCTGACGCTGTCGCGCAATTCCGGCACGCTGTCGGGCGGCGAGAGCCAGCGCATTCGTCTGGCGTCGCAGATCGGCTCCGGCCTCACCGGCGTGCTCTATGTGCTGGACGAGCCGTCGATCGGCCTGCACCAGCGCGATAATGCCCGCCTGCTCGACACGCTGAAGCATTTGCGCGACATCGGCAACACGGTGATCGTCGTCGAGCATGACGAGGACGCCATCCTGCATGCCGACTATGTCGTCGACATGGGCCCGGCCGCCGGCATCCATGGCGGCGAGATCATCGCCCAGGGCACGCCGCAGCAGGTGATGGCCAACCCGAATTCGATCACCGGCAAATATCTGTCGGGCGCGCTTGAAGTGGCGACACCTGGTGTCCGGCGCGAAGCCAAGAAGAACCGCCGGCTGAAGATCGTCGGCGCGCGCGGCAACAATCTGAAGAACGTCACTGCCGAAATCCCGCTCGGCACTTTCACCGCCGTCACCGGCGTGTCGGGCGGCGGCAAGTCGACCTTCCTGATCGAGACTTTGTTCAAGGCGGCGTCGCGCCGCATCATGGGCTCGCGCGAGCATCCGGCCGATCACGACCGCATCGAGGGCCTCGAATTCCTCGACAAGGTCATCGACATCGACCAGTCGCCGATCGGCCGCACACCGCGTTCGAACCCGGCCACCTACACCGGCGCCTTCACACCGATCCGCGACTGGTTCGCCGGCCTGCCCGAGGCCAAGGCCCGCGGCTATCAGCCGGGCCGCTTCTCCTTCAACGTCAAGGGCGGCCGCTGCGAGGCCTGCCAGGGCGACGGCGTCATCAAGATCGAGATGCACTTCCTGCCCGACGTCTACGTCACGTGCGACGTCTGCCATGGCAAGCGCTATAACCGCGAGACGCTGGATGTCGTGTTCAAGGGCAAGTCGATCGCGGACGTCCTGGACATGACGGTCGAGGAAGGTGTCGATTTCTTTGCCGCCGTGCCCGGCGTGCGCGACAAGCTCGACACGCTGAAGCAGGTCGGCCTCGGCTACATCCATATCGGCCAGCAGGCGACGACGCTGTCGGGCGGCGAGGCGCAGCGCATCAAGCTCGCCAAGGAATTGTCGCGCAAGGCGACCGGCAAGACGCTCTACATCCTCGACGAGCCGACCACCGGCCTGCACTTCCACGACGTCGCCAAGTTGCTGGAAGTGCTTCACGAACTGGTCGACCAGGGCAACACGGTGGTGGTCATCGAGCACAATCTCGAAGTCATCAAGACCGCCGACTGGGTGCTCGACCTCGGCCCCGAAGGCGGCGATGGCGGTGGCGAACTGGTGGCACAGGGCACACCGGAAGCCATCGTGCGCGAAAAGCGCAGCTACACCGGCCAGTTCCTGAAGGAGCTTTTGGAGCGGCGGCCCGGAGGCAAGCGCGAAGCGGCGGAGTAACTGACAGACCGGTCGGGCGCCTGGAGAGCTTTGAATGACAGTCCGACAGGCGCTTGCCGGTGATCTCGACGCAGTCGTCTCGCTGACGCAGACCGCCTATGAGCACTACACGCCCTTGTTAGGCGCGCCGCCGCTCCCAGTCACCGAGGACTATGCGCCACGCATCGAGCGTGGCGAGGTCTGGCTCTTGGAGAGCGGCGCGGAACTCGCCGGGCTGATCATTATTGAGCGCCATCCCGATCATGCGATGATCTTCAGCGTCGCGGTCTCCCCCGCTTTCCAGGGCAGGAAACTCGGCACCGCGCTGCTCGACTTCGCCCAGGAACAGGCGCGGCTATGGGGTGTGCCGGAGGTGCGGCTCTACACCAATTCGCGCATGGAGCGGAACATCGAGATCTATACGGCCTATGGCTTCCACGAAACCGGCCGCCGAGCCAATCCCCACCGTCCCGGATGGACCGTGGTCGACATGATCAAACCGGTTGGAAACTAGCCTGACCGCATTTTTAGAACTGGGAGGAAGACGATGACCAGCCAAGGAACAATCCGCGCCGGCATGGGCGGCTGGACTTTTGAGCCTTGGGATACGTCTTTCTACCCGGACAAATTGCCCAAGGCCAAGCAGCTGCACTATGCCAGCCGCCAGGTGCCGAGCATCGAGGTCAACGGCACCTACTATTCCAGCTTCAAGGAGCCGACCTTCGTCAAATGGGCTGGCGAGGCGCCGGACGGTTTCGTCTATTCGGTGAAGGGCAATCGCTTCGTCACCAACCGGCGCGTGCTTGGCGAAGCCGGCGAGTCCATGACGCGCTTCCTCGGCTCCGGCATTGCCGCGCTGGGCGACAAGCTGGGCCCGATCCTGTGGCAGTTCGCGCCGACGAAAAAGTTCGACGCCGACGATTTCGAGGCCTTCCTGAAGCTGCTGCCGGAAAAGCAGGATGGCGTCGCGCTGCGCCATGCGCTGGAAGTGCGCAACGACAGTTTCAGCGTGCCGGAATTTGTGAGCCTGGCGCGCAAATACAAGGCGGCGATCGTCTATGCCGACCATGCCAAATATCCTGGTATCGCCGACATCACCGGCGATTTTATCTATGCGCGGCTGCAGACCGGCAGCGACGACAATCCGGATTGCTATACGCCGAAGGGCCTGGACGAATGGGCAGCGCGGGTGAAGACCTGGGCGCAAGGCAAGCAGCCGGCAGATCTGCGGCGCGCCGATCCGACTTTCGACGCGCCGGTGAAACCGCGCGACGTGTTCGTCTACTTCATCACCGAGGGCAAGGTGCGCGCGCCGTTCGGCGCCATGGCGCTGATGAAGCGGGTGAGCTGATCGGTTAAAGCGCGTCGCGCTGAACCGGATTCGTACGTCGCGATTTAAGTCTTTGTCTTGATGCAAGCCGTTGTCCCAGAACCGCGGCACACTTCTGGGCGACATGCATTAGGAGCAATTCCAGGAAAAGTGCGGACCGGTTTTCCCGGAAATCCGCGTAGCGCTTTCCCTTGAAAAGGGTTTCAACCCAGAATTGCTACGATCAACCGAAGCGTGATAGCTTATGCGCATCGTAACCTTATCGATTACCTCCTTCCTGCATAAATCCGGTGCGGGTCCTTTCTAGAGGCCGGCCGCCGCGCGCAAGGACGAGGGCATGTCGCTCGACTACAGTTCCCTTCTGTTGGCTGTCGGGTTTTCCGCCGCTTGCCTCGGCCTGACGCTGTTCGGCATTTGGCTTACCGCGCGCTCGGAAAAATTCCTGCTGACCTGGGCGGTCAGCGTGCTTCTGATCGTCGCCGACGTCTTCGCCTACCAGGCCTATATCGACGCGCCCGGACGCCTGCTCGGCCTCGCCAGCTTCACGTTCCTGCTGCTCGGCTTCGCGACCATGCTGGGCGCGGCCCATCAGTTCACGACCGGCCGCTCGCCATTGCCGCGCATAGCTGTCGGCGCCGGCGTCTCGCTGGCAGTCGCCTTGCCGCCGATGGCGCTTGGCTATGAAGGGCTGGGCTTCATGCTGGAGAATGCCTTCGCCGCGCTGCTTTTGTTTGCGACGGCCTATGAATACTGGAAGGGTCGTACGGAATTCCCGGCCCCGATCCTCGGCATTGCAGGGCTCTACACCGCCACCGCAATTTCCTTCGTGCTGTGCTCCGGTGCACTTGTCTGGGATGGCAGGCTGGTGCTTGGCCATGCGCCGAGCAACTGGGCCGAGGATTTCAGCCTCATCGTCGTCATCGCCTGCATGACCGGCATCGGCGCGCTCTCGCTGGCGCTCAACCAGGGACGCCTGGCGCAGCATCATCGCCGCGAAGCGCTGACCGATCCGCTGACCGGACTGCTCAACCGGCGCGCTTTGTTCGACCTTCACGGCAAAACACCGGTCCGGTCCTTCACCGCCGTGATCGTGTTCGATCTCGACGGCTTCAAGGCCATCAATGACGAGTTCGGCCATGCCACCGGCGATGAGGTGCTGAAACTGTTCGCCAAGGATTTGACCGCCAATCTCCAGCCAGGCGATGTCGCCGCGCGCATGGGCGGAGAGGAATTTGCATTGGTGCTCGATCGCACCTTGCCTGAAAAGGTGGAATTCATAGCCGAGCGCATCCGGGCCAGTTTTGCCATGCGCCGGATCGATACCGAGACCCGCCTGCTCTCCTGCACGGTCAGCGCCGGCTACGCCTTCGGCAGCGAGGGCGGCACCAAATTCGACAAGGTGCTCAGCGCCGCCGACAAAGCGCTTTACGGCGCCAAGCGCGGCGGCCGCAACCGTGTGCTCGCCTTCCGGCGCGCCGGGTAGGTTGGGCTGATATTCAGCCGGCCTGAACCTCACCACACGTAAAACAACACCCCAAAGCGCGTCGCATGAGGCCGTTCAGGCGCGACGCGCTTTTAGGCCGCTATGACGATCTCGTTGTAAGTGTCGAGGTCGACGTAGAAAACCTTGGTGATTTCGCCGATCAGCTCATCCTGCTGGTAGCCTTGCGAGCGCAGAATGTTGATGGCGGTAATGATGTCGACACGCTCTGTCAGCCGTCGTTTCTGGTGGTCCTCGACGAACCGTTCCATAGCCCTATTCTCCTGGCAAGATTATCTGAACGCATTGACCGACAATCAGAACTGCGAGGGAAGCTAGGGTGGCTTGCTTGCGTGGAACTTGCAGGCTGAGCCAGCATATTCCCTCGATCTGCTACAGAACCAGACTGATACGGAAGCGGCCGACTCACCGAGGCCTAGGAAAGACTAGCATGCAGTATTCGGCGTGCCAGAGTGTGCGCATCGCCTTGTACGAGAACGAGCAAGGCGATCTGGTTACTTCGCACGAATGATGGGCCGGGCTTCGCACAGGATAAAACCGTTCCGTAGCGATCCTTCACGCCCCCCTCTGTCCTGCCGACGTCAAACGTTCGGAATCCCGGTCCGTCTACACCGTCAGAAACTTCCTGACGTCCGCCCGGTCGAGATCTTCGGCCGGGCCGGTGTGGACGATCTGGCCGCGGTCCATGATGTTGACCTCGTCGGCGAGCTCGCGGCAGAAATCGAGATATTGCTCGACCAGAAGCACCGCAATGCCGGCCTGATCGCGCAAATAGCGGATCGCGCGGCCGATGTCCTTGATGATCGAGGGCTGGATGCCTTCGGTCGGCTCGTCGAGCACCAGCAGTTTCGGCCGCATGACGAGCGCCCGGCCGATGGCGAGCTGCTGCTGCTGGCCGCCTGAGAGATCGCCGCCGCGCCGCCCCAGCATCTGCTTCAGCACCGGAAACAGTTCGAAGACATGCGCCGGCACGTTGCGGTCGGCGCGCTTCAACGGCGCAAAGCCGGACTCCAGGTTTTCGCGCACCGTCAGCAGCGGAAAGATCTCCCTGCCCTGCGGTACGAATGCGATGCCCGACCGGGCGCGGTCATACGCCGCGCTCCGGTCGAGCGCCTTCCCCTCGAAGGCAACGCTTCCGCTCGTCAGCCGGTGGTGGCCGACGATCGATCTCATCAAACTGGTCTTGCCGACGCCGTTGCGGCCGAGCACGCAGGTGATCTTGCCGGCACCTGCCGTCAGCGACACGCCGCGCAGCGCCTGGGCGGCGCCGTAATGGAGCGTGGCGTTGGAAACTTCGAGCATGTCAGCGCCTTCTCCAGAAGCGGAGGAACGAAAACTCGAAGCGATGGAATTGCACCCGCCAGACCATGCTCATCTCCCGAGATAAACTTCGACGACCCGCTCGTCGGCCGAGACGAAATCGAGCGAGCCTTCCGACAGCACCGATCCCTCATGCAGGCAGGTGACCTTGACGCCGAGTTCGCGCACGAAATGCATGTCGTGCTCGACGACGATGACCGAATGGTCGCGCGCTATGTCCTTGAGCAGCCGCGCGGTTTCCTCGGTCTCGGCATCGGTCATCCCTGCGACCGGCTCGTCAACCAAAAGCAGCTTCGGGTCCTGCGCCAGCAGCATACCGATCTCCAGCCACTGTTTCTGGCCATGGCTGAGATTGGCTGCCAGATCGTGGCGCTTGTCGCCCAGCCGGATGATGCCGAGGATGTCGTCGATCTGTCTGGCTTCGGCGGCCGAGCGGCGATGGAACAGCGCCGGAAAGATCGAGCGCGGGCCCTTCAGCGCCAGCATCAGATTGTCTTCGACGCTGTGGCTTTCGAAGACGGTCGGCTTCTGGAATTTGCGGCCGATGCCCATCATGGCGATCTCCGCCTCGTCGTGCCGGGTCAGATCGACCTGGCCGTCGAAGAACACTTCGCCCTCGTCGGGCCGGGTCTTGCCGGTGACGATGTCCATCATCGTCGTCTTGCCGGCGCCGTTGGGACCGATGATGGCGCGCATCTCGCCCTTGTCGAGCACCAGCGACAGATTGTTGATGGCGCGGAAACCGTCGAAGGAGACCGAGACGCCGTCGAGATAGAGGATGGTGTTGGACTTCGACATCGCTCTATTCCGCCGGCTGCGGTTCAGGCCCGGACGCGGACCAGGCACCGGGCGTTGTTGCTGCGCTGCGCACGATCTTCGATGGCGGCGGGGCATCAGGGTCTGTGCCCGCTTCCTCTGCAATCGCTGCAGCCCGCATCGCCCGAGCGTTACCGCGCCAGGAATCCCACATGCCGACGATGCCCTTGGGCAGGAACAGGGTTACGGCGACGAACAGGCCGCCGAGCGCAAACAGCCAGAACTCCGGCAGCAGGCCGGTGAACCAGGATTTGCCGGCGTTGACCAGCAGCGCGCCGACGATCGGGCCGACAATGGTGCCGCGCCCACCGACGGCTGCCCAGATCACGACTTCGATGGAATTGGACGGCTCGAATTCGCCGGGATTGATGATACCGACCTGCGGCACATAGAGCGCGCCGGCGATGCCGGCCATGACAGCCGAGACGGTGAAGGCAAACAGCTTCACGTTCTCCGCCCGCCAGCCGAGGAAGCGGGTGCGGCTCTCGGCGTCGCGCACCGCCATCAGCAGCTTGCCGTATTTGGAGCCGACGATCGCCCAGGTGATGAAGACGGCGAGCGCGAGTATGATGGCGCTGGCGGCAAACAGGGCCGAGCGGGTGGCGTCGGCCTGCACGTTGAAGCCCAGAATATCCTTGAAATCGGTCAAGCCGTTGTTGCCGCCGAAACCCATGTCATTGCGGAAGAAGGCGAGCAGCAGCGCGTAGGTCATCGCCTGGGTGATGATGGAGAGATAGACGCCGGTGACGCGGCTGCGGAAGGCGAACCAGCCGAAGACGAAGGCGAGCAGGCCGGGCACCGCCAGCACCATGATGGCGGCGAACCAGAAGTGGTCGAAACCGGTCCAGAACCAGGGCAATTCCTTGTAGTTCAGGAACACCATGAAATCGGGCAGGATCGGATTGCCGTAAACGCCGCGCGAGCCGATCTGGCGCATGAGGTACATGCCCATCGCATAGCCGCCGAGGGCGAAGAAGGCGCCATGGCCGAGCGAGAGGATGCCGCAATAGCCCCAGACGAGATCGAGCGCCAAGGCAAGCAATGCATAGCAGAGGTATTTGCCCGTCAACGCGACGATGTAGGACGGAATATAGAACGCGCTTTGCGGCGACACTGCGAGGTTGAGCAGCGGCACGATAATGGCGGCCGTCAGCAGGATGAAAATAGTGATGGCGATGCGACGGTCGGCACCCGCGGCGAAGAAGCGTCCCGTGATCATGTTTCCACCGCCCTGCCCTTGAGCGCGAACAGGCCGCGCGGGCGCTTCTGGATGAACAGGATGATCAGCACCAGCACGACGATCTTGCCGAGCACCGCGCCAGCATAGGGTTCGAGAACCTTGTTGACGATGCCGAGCGAGAAGGCGCCGACCAGCGTGCCCCAGAGATTGCCGACGCCGCCGAAGACCACGACCATGAAGCTGTCGATGATGTAGCCGCGGCCGAGATTGGGCGAGACATTGTCGATCTGGCTGAGCGCGACGCCGGCAATGCCGGCAATGCCGGAGCCGAGCGCAAAGGTCAGCGCATCGACCCAAGGCGTCCTGATGCCCATCGAGGCGGCCATGCGGCGGTTGGCGGTGACGGCGCGCATCTGAAGGCCCCAGGGCGTGCGCTTCATAACAAAGAGCAGCACGCCGAAGACGGTGAGCGCGAACACCAGGATCCAGAGGCGGTTCCAGGTGACGGCGAGTTGGCCGACATCGAACGATCCCGACATCCAGGAGGGGTTGCCGACCTCCTGGTTGGTCGGTCCGAAGATCGAGCGCACCGCCTGCTGCAGGACAAGCGAGACGCCCCAGGTTGCGAGCAGCGTTTCCAGCGGCCGGCCGTAGAGGAAACGGATGACGCCGCGCTCGATGATCAGGCCGACGGAAGCGGCAACCAGGAAGGCGAGCGGCAGCGCGATCACCAGCGACCAGTCGAACAGGCCGGGGAATGAGGTTCGGATCACCTGCTGGACGACGAAGGTGGTGTAGGCGCCGAGCATCACCATCTCGCCATGCGCCATGTTGATGACGCCCATGACGCCGAAGGTGATGGCGAGGCCGATGGCGGCCAGCAGCAGCACCGAGCCAAGCGAGATGCCGTACCATATGTTCTGGCCGGCATCCCACAGCGCCAGGCTCGAATTGATGCTGGCGATTGCCGCCGTCGCGGCATCCTTGACCGCGCCTTGCGCATTGGCCTCGACCGCGGTGAGCAGCGAGACCGCGTCGCGGTCGCCGCGCGCGCCGATCAGGGCAATGGCGGCAAGCTTGTCGGCCTCCGGCTTGTCGGAGACCAGCACCGATGCCGCGCGCGCCTGTTCGAACAATGCCTTGACCTTGGCGTCGGTCTCGGCGGCGATGGCTGCATCGAGCGGCTCGATATTGGCGGCATCGGGGGTCTTGAACATGGTGTCGGCGGCGGCGATGCGGACAGAAGGATCTTTCGCGCGCAACGTCAGCGTTCCCAGCGCATCTCGGATGACACGACGCAGCGTGTTGTTGACCTTGATCTTCGTGATGTCGGCCTTGGGGGCGTCGCCGGCTTTCTCGCCACTCAGCGGGTCGAGCAGCGTGACGCTGTCGGCGGCCTCACTGCCGACGAAGACGGCTGAATCGGCTTTACGGATGTAAAGGTTGCCTTCGGCGAGCGCTGCAAGCGGGCGCTCGACCAGCGGATCGCCGGTGGCGGCAAGTTCGCGCACGACGGCCTCAGTGGCGGCAAAGCCCGTGCCCGTGGCGAATTTGGCGACGATGGCGCGCAGATCGGCTTCGGCTGCGTTCGACGGCAATAGGCTTGCCACCAGGAACACCAGCATGAGGCCGAGAGTGCGCAACAGGATCATCCGTTCAGATACTCTTCTGTGGGGAAATTCCGCGTCCGGGCGGGCTGAAGCGCCCGGACGCTTGGCGGTACCGATCGTGGGCGCGTCCACGCTCGGTCGGTCCCGGGAGGGATCAGTTCGTGCCCTTGCCGCCGCATTTGCCGGTGGCAACGTTGAAGTTGCCGCAGGACAGAGGCGCGCGCCAATCCGAAATCAGGTCCTTGGAATCGGGCAGATAGTCGGACCATTCGTCGCCCATCACGAGGCCGGGCGTCTGCGACACGGTCTCGAACTGGCCGTCGGCCTGGATCTCGCCGATCAGCACCGGCTTGGTGATGTGATGGTTCGGCATCATGGTCGAATAGCCGCCGGTGAGGTTCGGCACGGACACGCCGACCATGGCGTCGATGACCTTGTCGGGATCGGTGGTGCCGGCCTTTTCGACCGCCTTCACCCACATGTTGAAGCCGATATAGTGAGCTTCCATCGGGTCGTTGGTGGTGCGCTTGTCATTCTTGATGAACTTGTGCCAGTCGGCGATGAACTTCTTGTTTTCGGGTGTGTCGACGCTCTCGAAATAGTTCCAGGCAGCGAGATGGCCGACCAGCGGCGCGGTATCGAGACCGGCCAGTTCTTCCTCACCGACCGAAAAGGCCATGACCGGGATGTCCTCGGCCTTGATGCCCTGGTTGCCGAGTTCCTTGTAGAACGGAACGTTGGCGTCGCCATTGACGGTCGAGACGACGGCGGTCTTCTTGCCGGCCGAGCCGAATTTCTTGATTGCGGAGACTTCGGTCTGCCAGTCGGAGAAGCCGAACGGCGTGTAGTTGACCATGATGTCTTCGGCGGCGACGCCCTTGGCCTTCAGATAGGCCTCGAGGATTTTGTTGGTGGTTCGGGGATAGACGTAGTCGGTGCCTTCCAGCACCCAGCGCTTCACCGAGCCACCGTCCTCGCTCATGAGATAATCGACGGCAGGAATCGCCTGCTGGTTCGGGGCGGCGCCGGTGTAGAACACGTTGCGCTCGCTTTCCTCGCCCTCATACTGGACGGGGTAGAACAGGATGTTGTCGAGTTCCGAGAACACCGGCAGCACCGATTTGCGCGACACCGAGGTCCAGCAGCCGAACACGGCGGCGACCTTGTCCTTCGAGATCAGCTCGCGCGCCTTTTCGGCGAAGAGCGGCCAGTTGGAGGCCGGATCGACAACGACCGCCTCGAGCTTCTTGCCGAGCAGACCGCCCTTGGCATTCTGCTCTTCGATGAGCATCAGCATGGCGTCTTTCAGCGTCGTCTCCGAAATCGCCATGGTCCCCGACAGCGAATGCAGAATGCCGACCTTGATCGTATCTTCGGCGGCCTTGGCCGGAGACGACATCGACAGGCCGGCGGCGAACACGCCGGCCGAAAACATTTTTGTTATTGTGGAGAAATTACCCCTCATACCGAAGACTCCCAAGCTGTTTGATTGCACCGCGACAATGCAAAGCAACTGCCGTGCCAAACGCGAAGGCGCCGCTCACGAAGATGGAATAGCCGAGCGTTTTCAGCCGGTTGGTATATTGGCCTGGAGAAAAACAAAGGCAGCCGGTAAAAATTGATTGAGGCAAATTTGCGCAGCGCACACGACTTTTGCCTAATTTTCGCCCAAATAGGATAAATGCCTAGTTTTTGATCTCCGGCCGTGGGTTCCGGGCGAACAATGTTGCGGCACCGCGCAAAAATAGGGCAAGCTCGCCCTTCAAAAGAGAGACGTCATGACATCTCGCATCTCACGGATTTCCGGCATCCTGCTGCTGATGGCAACGAGCGGCGCCGCGCGCGCCGATTTCAGCGAGGGCAAACTTCCGGACGGCACCTATCATTGCGAGGTCTATTTGCTCGGCGCCTTCCTCAACCTCGGCGACATCACTATCAAGGGCAATGTCTATACCGGCCCGGTGACGTTCGGAACGGCGCTGCAAGGCTACAACTATCAGATGAACGCCAATGGCGAGATCACCTGGCTCGGGCCGCTGGGCGGCTATACCACCGGTGGCAACTCCGTCTCCATGACACAGGCAACACTGGACGGCGAGACCGCCCCGTCATTCGACGTCATTCTGAAGCAGCCCGACGGCGCCTTCACCGCCTCGACCTGCACCAAGGGCTGAGCGATGCGTAGTGCCGCGCCCAGTTGCGGCAAAACCTTCCTCTTATGTCATGTGAATGTTGCCTAAGCAGACTAGGGCAACGGTGCGCCGTAACATCCACCCTGAGAGGCAGACACCATGGCCAATGCACCGTCTTCATCCTCCCCCGTCATCCGCGAAATCATTGCCGAGCGCGTCTCGCGCCGGTCTCTTTTGAAAGGCAGCCTCGCCTCCGGCGCGCTGATTGCCGGCGGCAGCTTTGTCGGCTCCTTGTTTGCCGGCGAAACGCATGCCGCCACAGCGCAGTCGACGCTCGGCTTTCCCGAGCTGAAACGGGTCTACGGCAAGACCCATGCCGCCGCCGAAGGCTATGAGACGACCATCGTCGCGCGCTGGGGCGATCCGCTTGCAGCTGGCCTCGCCGAATTCGACGGCAACAAGGTCGCGGCGGAGGAACAGGAAAAGCGCTTCGGCTACAATTGCGACTACATCGCCTTCATGCCGCTGCCGAAGGGCACGGTGAATTCTGATCATGGCCTGCTCTGCGTCAACAACGAATACATCTCGCCCAATGTGATGTTTCCGGGGATGACCGAGGGCGATGCCGGCAAGACGATGACCAGGGAACAGGTCGATCTCGGCATGGCCGCGATGGGCCATTCGATCGTCGAGGTGCAATTGAAGGACGGCAAGTGGGAAACCGTGGCCGACAGTCCGCTGAACCGCCGCATCACCGCCAACACCGAAATGACCGTTTCCGGACCGGTTGCCGGCCATGCGCTGATGAAGACCTCGGCCGACGCGACTGGCACCAAAGTGCTCGGCACCAGCTACAACTGCAGCGGCGGTTTCACCCCGTGGGGTACGGTGCTGACCTGCGAGGAAGGCGTGTCCGACATTTTCGGCGGCGACCCGAAAAGGGCGCCGACCGCCGACCTGCTTGACCGTTACGGCTTCGACGGCTCCGACATCTATGGCCGCGGCCGCTTCCATGACCGCTTCAACCTCGACAAGGAACCGAACGAGGCCAACCGCTTCGACTGGGTGGTCGAGATCGACCCTTACGATCCTCAGTCCAGGCCGGTGAAGCGCACGGCACTTGGCCGCATGTCGCATGAGGCCTCGACCGTGGTCCTCAACAAGGACGGCCGCGTTGTCGTCTATATGGGTGACGACGACTATTTCGAATATATGTACCGCTTCGTCTCGGCCAAGGCCTATGACAAGGCCAACCCGGCCTCCGGCGCCGATCTGCTCGACGATGGCGTGCTGTCGGTCGCCCGCTTCGATGCCGATGGCTCGATGACGTGGCTGCCGTTGGTGCACGGCCAGGGCAAGCTTACCGTCGAGAACGGTTTTGCCGACCAGGCCGAGGTGCTGTTGAAGACGCGGTTTGCGGCAGATGCGCTCGGCGCCACGCCGATGGACCGGCCCGAGGACATCGAGACCAATCCGGTGACCGGCCGCGTCTATGCGGTGATGACCAAGAACAAGAAGCGCGACCAGTCAAAGGTCAATCCGGCCAACACGCGGCCGGAAAATCTCTGGGGCCATATTGTCGAACTGATCCCGCCCGGCGGCCGCGGCGCGGACGCCGACCACACGGCCGAAAACTATGCCTGGGACCTGTTCGTGCTCTGCGGCAATCCCAGGGATGCCAAGGTCGGCGCCACCTTCCATCCGGATACGTCGGACAATGGCTGGTTCGTCTGCCCCGACAACATCACCTTCGATCCGGCCGGGCGGCTGTGGGTGGCGACGGACGGCGCCAATGATTTCGACCTGCCGGACGGCGTCTATGGCGTCGATACCGAAGGTGCGGCGCGCGGCCTGCCGAAGCTGCTGTTCACCTGCCCGCATGGCGCCGAAGCGACCGGCCCATGCTTCACGCCGGACGGCACGACTTTGTTCCTGTCGGTGCAGCACCCTGCGGAAGATGCAGAGACGCTCGACAAGGCGCAGACGCTGTGGCCCGACTTCAGGGATGGCCAGCTGCCGCGACCGTCCGTCGTCGCCATCCGCCGCAAGGACGGACAGCCGGTCGGCGCATAGTGAGTCCTAGGGAAAAGGGCGGAACGCGCCATGCGCGTTCCGCGTAGCGATCCGGGAGGACGGCTCAGATCGTCTTGGCCGACATTTGCGAAGCGATGTATTCGGCCTGGCGGATAGCCAGCGACACAATCGTCAGCGTCGGATTTTCAGCCGCACCGGTCGTGAACTGGCTGCCGTCCGACACGAACAGGTTCTTGATGTCGTGCGCCTGGCCGTGCTTGTTGACGACGCCGTCTTCCGCCTTTTCGCTCATCCGGTTTGTGCCGAGATTGTGGGTTGAGGGATAGGGCGGCGTCGGGAAGGAGCGCGTCGCGCCGACCGCATCGTAAAGCGCTGTGGCCTGCTTGTAGGCATGATTGCGCATCGCCGTGTCGTTGGGATGATCATCGAAATGCACGTCGGCGATCGGCATGCCGTGCGCGTCCTTCTCGTCCTTGTGCAGCGTGACGCGGTTTTCCGCGCGCGGCATGTCCTCGCCGACGATCCACAGGCCAGCCATGTGATCATAGTGGTCGAGCGCGGTGGTGAATGAACGGCCCCAGCCGCCGGGATTGAGGAAGGCGGCCATGAAGGGCAAGCCGAGCGACAGCGTCTCGAATTCAAAGCCGCCGACAAAGCCGCGTGAGGGATCGTGCCGCGCCTCGTCGCGGATAATGCCGGCCATGGTGGTGCCGCGATACATATGCACCGGTTGGTCGAAAATGGCGTAGACCGAACCGGTGGTGTGGCGCATGTAGTTCTTGCCGACCTGCCCCGACGAATTGGCAAGCCCTTGCGGAAACTTCGCTGACTCGGAGTTCAGCAGCAGGCGCGGGCTTTCGATCGAGTTGCCGGCGACGGCGACAATGCGGGCCTTCTGCTCCTGCAGATTGCCGTCCTTGTCGGCATAGACGACGCCGGTCACTTTTCCGGTAGCGTCATGGTTGATCTTGATCGCCATGGCGTTTGGCCGGACCTCGAGATGGCCGGTCGCCTCACCCTTGGGAATCTCGGTGTAGAGCGTCGACCATTTGGCGCCCCATTTGCAGCCCTGGAAGCAGAAGCCGGTCTGTTGGCAGGAGTTGCGGTCGTCGCGCTCGACCGAATTGATTGCCATGTTGCCGGTATGACATTCCTTATAGCCGAGCTTGTCGGCGCCGGCCTTGAGCACCTTGAAGTTGTTGTTGCCGGGCAGCCGCGGCCAGCCATTGGTGCCGGTGACGCCCATCTTGGCTTCCGCCTTGGCGTAGTACGGCTCCATCTCGGCCAATGTGACTGGCCAGTCCAGCAGGTTGGCGCCTTCCAGCTTGCCGTAGGTCGAGAGCGTCCTGAACTCATGCTCCTGGAAGCGCAGCGAGGCGCCTGCCCAGTGCGTGGTCGAGCCGCCGACCGATTTGACGATCCAGGCCGGCAAATTGGGGAAATCCTTCGACACCCGCCAGTCGCCTGAGGTTGTGCGCTTGTCCGTCCAGGCGAGCTGGCTGAAGGAACCCCACTCGTCATTGATGAAATCCTCGTATTCGTGGCGCGCGCCGGCCTCGAGGATGACGACATCGACGCCTTTCTGGGCGAGTTCGTTGCCGAGCGTGCCGCCGCCGGCGCCGGAGCCGATGATCACGACCACGCCGTCGTTGTTGAGATCAAATGAAGCTGCCATGGTTTCCTCCCATGAATTCCTGTTTGCGGGGTTTCAAAACGACGGAGGGCTCAGAGCCACTCTATGTCGTCGAAACCGCGCGCGATGTAGCCGCCCTTGGAGTAGGATTCGCCCTCGTAGCCGAAGATCGGCCACACCTCCTGCTGGTTGTAGAGGCTGACGACGAGGCCGCCGCGGATGGACTGGAAGAACGGCGTCGCCTCGATCTGCTGCAGCACGGCGACGCGCTGCTCCTCCCAGCCGAGGCCGCGATAGCCGCCCTCGCCCGACTTCTTGTCGAGGTCGGCGATGCCGTCTTCGATCATCGTCTTGTAGGCAGCGTCCTTGCCGGCCTGCTCGTCATGGCTTTTTACGGCGATGGCGTAGTATTTGTCGGGCACCTGATCGTGCGGATAGATGTCGCGCGCCATCTGGATCAGCGTCGCCATGGTTTCGGGCTTGAGCGCCGATGTCTCGAGCCCCCAGGCATTTTCAGGGCTGATGACGGCGCTGCCGGAAATGACGAGCAACGCGCCGATGCCGCCGCGTTTGAGAAGTTCACGACGTGAGAGCCTCGCGTCATAGATCGTGACCATTTTGTTCCTCCCTGCTTGCTGTTTGCGCCCTTGAACAGCGCCGTTGCTGGCGTCGCGCGGGCTGAATGCGGCCGATAATCCCCTACTGGAAGCGCCCTCCACGCTGCAGAACCTCGATCTTGTAGCCGTCGGGGTCCTCGATGAAGAAAAAGCGGGCGATCAGCGATCCGTCGCGGTTGAATTCGACGATCTTCTTGGGGTTGAGGCCGAGCGCGCCGATCCGGTCGTGTTCTCTGTCGAGATCGGACACCGAGACCGCCAGGTGGCCGTAACCGTCGCCTAGCCCATAAGGCTCGGTGCGGCCCTTGTTCACGGTGAGTTCGAGCTCGAACCCCGTTTCGGCGTTGGCAAGGTAAATCAGCGTGAATGTCTCGAAATCCAGCCTGTCGGCGACTTCGAGCCCGAAAGCGTTTCTGTAGAAATCGACGGATCTGGCCTCTTGGAGAACCCGGATCATGGAATGGATTGCCTTCGCCAAATCAGTCTCCGCCGCTGCATGTTGGAGGCGATTATGGGCGGCACGCGCGAAAGGTGGTGGCAGCCGGTTACCACGGCTAAATTTGCAATCGCTGCTATGCCTGCGCCTAAAGACGAAAGTCCGATTGCCGATTCGGCCCACAAGGCCGAACATGCAGGGACAACCACAACTTGAAGGCGCGACACGCTGCGCCCAAAACCAACAATATCGGGAGGTAAGGATGTGCAGGGTTTTTGCCGGGCAGGATCCGGAAGGCTATCGACAGATCAACCGGTCGATCCGCATCGACGGTCACTCTACGAGTATCCAGCTTGAAGGAACGTTCTGGGCGCTGCTTGACGAAATTGCCGACAGCCAGGGCCTGACGACGCCGAAGTTCATCTCAAAACTCTATGACGAGGCGATCGAGATCAACGGCGCCATTCCCAACTTCGCGTCGATGCTGCGTACCACCTGCGCGCTCTATCTGCGCGGTCACCGGCCAGACATGGATGAGCTGACGCCGAAGCGCGAAGCGGCCTGAGGAAGCTAGCCTTCCGCCGCAACGTCGAGCCCGAGCCGCGCCATATCGGTGAACAGCGCCTGACGTTCGGAATAGGCAGTCTGTTCGCCGGTCACGATGTTGTCGACGACGGTCAGCAGCGACAGCGCGCGGGCGCCGAAATGCGCCGCGATTCGGTAGAGTGCGCTGGTTTCCATATCGACAGCGAGAGCGCCAAGCGCCTGCGCTTCGGCAAAGCGGTCGCGCCCTTCAGGGTGGTAGAAGACATCGCTGCAGATGGTCAGCCCGGCCTGGTGGTCGATGCCGAGCTGGGCGGCGCAGGCCAAAGCGTGGGCGAACAGGCCGGGATCGGGCCCGGCGGCAGCATAGTAGAGGCCGAAGACCTGGCCGCTTTGGTCGCTTTCGGCGCGCACCGACTGCGAGATCACCAAGGAGCGCAGCGGCACGCGGGGTGTCAGGCCGCCGCAGGTACCTGTGCGGATCAGCGTTTTGACGCCGTGAACATCCAGGAGTTCATGCACATAGACCAGGAAAGACGGGACACCGATGCCGGTGGCCTGGATGCTGATGGGACGGCCGCGATAGAGACCAGTGAAGCCGAGTGCGCCCCGGCGGCGGTTGACGCAGCGCGGTGCCTCAAGAAATGTCTTTGCCATCCACTCGGCGCGTTGCGGATCGCCCGGTAACAGCACCGTTGCGGCATAGTCGCCCCTGGCAGCCTCGTTGTGCGGCGTCACGACATGCTCCCCAAAACCCGCCGCCCGTTTCGCCTGCAATCATGGCAGTGTCACGTCATTGCGCAAGCTTTGAATTAGGGCGCCCTAGGACTCCAATACATCCTTGACCACGGTGGCCAGTTGCTTGAGGGAGAACGGCTTCGGCAGGAAGCCGAATTGCGCGTCCGGCGGCAGGTTTCTGGCGAAAGCGTCTTCGGCATAGCCGGACACGAAGACGAACTTGATGTCGGGCTGGCGCTTGCGCAGTTCGCCGAGCAGCGTCGGTCCGTCCATTTCCGGCATCACCACGTCGGACACGACGATATCGACCTTGCCGCCGAGCGCTTCGAAGACTTCCAGCGCCTCGACGCCCGAGGAGGCCTCATGGACGGTATAGCCGCGCGAGGTCAGCGCCCGCGAGCCGCCCATGCGCACGGCGTCTTCGTCCTCGACGAGGAGCACAGTGGCCGAGCCCGACAGGTCCTTGGCGCTGTCGGCGGCTTTCACCGGCGCAGCCGGCGCCTCGCTGACGTCGCCGGGCTTCTTCGCCTCCACGATATGGCGCGGCAGGAAGATGCGGAAGGTCGAACCCTTGCCGACTTCGGAATCGCAGAAGATGAAACCGCCGGTCTGCTTGATGATGCCATAGACCATCGACAGGCCAAGGCCGGTGCCTTTGCCGACTTCCTTGGTGGTGAAGAACGGCTCAAAGATCTTCTTCAGCACGTCCGGGGCAATGCCCGAGCCGCTGTCCTCCACCTCGACCACGACATAGTCGGCAGGCGTGAGCTCGCGGTAGGAGAAGCTCTTGCATTGTTCGGCGGTGACGTTGCGGGTGCGCACGGTGAGGTCGCCGCCGGCCGGCATGGCGTCGCGCGCGTTGACGGCCAGGTTGACCACCACCTGCTCAAACTGGCCGATATCGACCTTGACCGGCCACAAATCGCGGCCGTGGTCGACCTTCAGCTTGATCTCGTTGCCAACCAGGCGGGCAAGCAGCATCCGGAGATCGGCAAGCACGTCGGTCAGGTTCAGCACTTCCGGCCGCAATGTCTGCTTGCGCGAGAAGGCGAGCAACTGCCGCACCAGCGAGGCCGCCCGGTTGGCATTCTGCTTGATGTTCATGATGTCGGGGAAGGACGGGTCCGACGGCCGGTGATTGGTCAGCAAAAGATCCGACGCCATGATGATGGCGGTCAGCACATTGTTGAAGTCGTGGGCGATGCCGCCGGCGAGCTGTCCGACCGCCTGCATCTTCTGGCTCTGCGCCATCTGGCCCTCGAGCGCCTTCTGCTCGGTGGTCTCGACGGCATAGACGATGGCCGATTCCTCGGCGCCCTCGCCGGTGCCGTCGGCGACGGCGTTGACGTAGAAGCGGATGTGACGCTCCTCATTGCCGGGCAGCAGCGTGTCGATCGGCTCGATGTCGGCCTGCCTCAGCCGCGCCTTTTCGAACGCGGCGGCAAAGGCCGGCCGGTCGCGCTCGTGGATCACGGTGTCCAGCCGCACGCGGCGGTCGACCGCGTCGCCGTCGACGACGGAGGAAAACAGCGACAGGAACGGCGCATTGGTGCGCAGGATGCGGCCGCCATTGTCGACGGCGGCAATGGCCATCGGCGTCGAATTGAAGAAGCGAGTGAAGCGTACCTCCGAAGCCCGAAGATCGGCCGATGCGTCCTCGCCCTGGGTGCGGTTGAGCACGATGGTGCGGGTGGGACCGTTGGTCCCCTCGCGGCTGGCCGAGACCCGATGCATGAAGCGCACCGGCAGCGCCTCGCCGGTCGTCGTCGTAAGATCGAGATCGATGACGGCGTTGCGGGTGGTGCCGGGATCGGCCTTGACCGAGCGCACCAGCGCCATGCCGTCGCCGGCGACGATTTCCGGGAGTGTCACGGCGCCAGGGGTGAAGCTCGCCAGATCGATGCCCAGCCATTCGGCGAGCGTGGCGTTGATGTAGGTGACACGGCCTTCCTGGTCGGCCGAGAAGAAACCGGCCGGCGCATGGTCGAGATGGTCGATAGCCTTTTGCAGGTCGAGGAAGAAACGCTCCTGCTCGGCCCGTTCCTGCGAGATGTCGGCGAGTTGCCAGGCAAGCATCGGCAGGCGCTGACCGGGAACGCTGAAGGTACGGGCTCGCGCCCGGTACCAGCGCGCGCCGGGTTCGGCGCCCGGCCGGATCGACTGTGCCAGCCGGAACTCACCGTCGCCGGCCTGGCCGTCGCGCAAGCCCGAGGCCAGCCGGTATATGGTCACCGAAGCTTCGGGGACATCGGAAAGCAGGCCTTCGACCGTCTTCAGATCGGCGGCCGACGCAGCCCCGCTCATCTCGGCATAGGCCCGGTTGGCGTAGACCACGCGGCCCTTCGTGTCGGTGACGATCAGGCCCTGCGACATGGAATCGACGAAGGCCTTCGACAGTTCATCCCCGGTCGAACGCGGCGCGATCTGCACGAAGCCGATGGCCGTGGCGAACAGGAAGCCGACGCCGATCATGGCAAGCACGCCCAGCATGCCGAGCAGGAACGGATCGCCAAGACGCTCGCGGAAAATGCCGAAAACGATCGCGGCCCCAGTCAGGACGATGATGAACACGATGAGCCGGGTAACCGCGCCTGGCCGCGTGTTCTGATCGACGATCGGTACCGGATAGAAATCGCCTCGCGTTTCCCTGGCCATATGCCCCCTGCTCGTGAGTTGTCCGACACCGCCCCCGGCCGGTTGAATCACATTCTCCTAATCCGGAAAAGGCCTTGGCGGCAAATGTCGGATAAAAATGACGCGTCGGTGTTTTCAAGCTGTTCACGAAGCGTGAAGGCAACTTGCGGTGGCTGGCCGCAACGGTCTAGTGTCCCTCCACTTCAAAAGCCGATTGGGGGCACCGATGCAGTGGCTGGATAATGTGGCGGGTCCCGGATATGCCGCAGCGCTGCTGTGGACGTTTGCTGCCCTTGTCCTGCTGGTCATCGTGCTCATCATCATCAAGCTGGTCCGCAACCTGACCTTCGGCACCTTCGTTGCCGGCGGCAGGAACCGCAAGACACGGCTGGCGGTCATGGACGCCACGGCGGTCGACAGCCACCGCCGGCTGGTGCTCATCCGTCGCGACGACATCGAACACCTGCTTTTGATCGGCGGCCCAACCGACGTTGTCGTCGAGCGCGATATCAGACTTGCAGCGCCACGCCGTCCGGCATTGACCGGCGATGGCGGTGTTGGCCAGCAGCAACAGGCGCCGCGTCCGCGCGCAGCACAACCCGCTCCCGCCGCGCCCGCAAGGCAGGCGCCGCCGCCGCAACCGGTAAGGGCTGCTCCGGCCGCCGTTCCGCCGCGCCAGGCCGCGCCGGCGCCGAAACCGGCTCAAATCTACCAGGCGAGCAATGTGACACCGCTGCCGGCCTATGGCTCCGCCGCCAATACTGCCCGGCAGGCCCCGCCACCGAAGCATGAGTCCATCGACGATACCCTGATGCGGGAGCTCGAGGTCTCGCTCGACGATTCGCACCCCAAACCGGCAAGCAAGCCGGCTGCGAAGGCACCGCAGTCTCTCGACGACGAGATGACCAAGCTGCTCGGCGAACTCGCCAGCCAGAAACGATAAAGCCCGGCGAACCGTCATCTTGCCGATTCCCGATCGGAACGCCGCTTAAAGCGCGTCGCACAAATCCGTTCAGCGCGACGCGCTTTAACTTCGTGCGATTAAACCCTTCGCTAAAAACACAAATGGCCGGGAAACCCGGCCATTTGTGATGAAACAGCCTGCCTGACGGCAGCGGCTCAATCGTCGCGATAGACCTTCTCGCGGCGTTCGTGGCGCTCCTGCGCTTCGATCGACAAGGTCGCGATCGGACGCGCGTCGAGTCGCTTCAGCGCGATCGGCTCACCGGTTTCCTCGCAATAGCCGTAAGTGCCTTCATCGATGCGCTGCAGCGCCGAATCGATCTTTGAAATGAGTTTGCGCTGGCGGTCGCGGGCGCGAAGCTCGATGGCGCGGTCGGTTTCCGAGGAAGCGCGATCGGCGAGATCGGGGTGGTTGGCGTTTTCCTGCTGCAGGATTTCGAGTGTTTCGCGCGCTTCGCGCAGTATGTCGGTCTTCCAGGTGACGAGCTTCAGGCGAAAGTAGGATTTCTGCCGTTCGTTCATGAACGGCTCGTCTTCGGAGGGTACGTAATTGGCTGTAACGATATCGTTCATTCGACTCACCCAACAACCCCAAATTTGGCGCCTATATATTCGCGCAGAGAAGGCTGCACAAGCGTAATCCGCGCGCGTTTCACGCAATTGTTAATGCCGCGCGGGCGATCCTCAGCAAAGCCTTCCATAGGAAGGGCGCGGGCGAATTCGCACATGATTCGCTGCGCTTGGGCGTCGCCGCCCATTGTGCCTCAGGCCTTTCTCGTGGCTAATCCAGTTGTGTCATTGGTGGGCAGCACACCATTGGGGGTCCGGTGAGCAGACTGTATCTGTTGAGGCATGCGAAGGCTGGCTGGGCCCTTCCCGGCGTGCGCGACTTCGATCGCCCGCTCGACGCATCCGGCATTGCCGATGCCGAAATGATGGGGACGGCGATGCGTGCCCGCAACTACATCCCCGATATCACGCTCTGCTCCAACGCCAAGCGGGCGCGCCAGACGCTGGAAGGCATCGCCGGCCACACCGATACCGGCCGGGTGCTGTTCTTCGACACGCTCTACAGCGAGGATGCCGCCGGCTACCTCGCCATCATCCGCAGCAATGGCGGGCCGGGCTCGCTGCTCGTCATCGGCCACAATCCGATGACGGAGGACCTTGCCATGGCGGTCTCGGGCGACGGCGACGAGGCTGCTCGGGCCATCATGAACCATGGTTTCCCGACCTCCGGCCTTGCGGTCGTGCGCTTCAGCGGCAACCTTGCGGAAGCCTCGCAAGGCGCCGGCTACCTCGAAGCCCTCCTGACGCCCGTCGATCTCTGAGCCGAGCCGGCCGAGGCCGGGCGCCATTTCAAACTTGAACCGCAAAGCCTATATCGGGCGCAAGAGCACGCCTGAGAGAACAGATTTTGGCATCATCGCTGACCACTTTCACCGACGAAGCGAGAATTGCCCTGGATACGCTGTCGGGGCGTGCGAGCGGGCTTTTTTCGCCGTCGCTTCGGCTGGGCGTCACCGGCCTGTCCCGGGCCGGCAAGACGGTGTTCATCTCGGCTCTCGTCCACAATCTCATCCATGGCGGGCGCCTGCCGCTGTTCGAGGCGCAGAAGTCGGGACGGATCGCGCGCGCCTTCCTCGAGGAACAGCCGGACGATGCCGTGCCGCGTTTTCAGTACGAGGACCATATCTCCGCCCTGGTCAACGACCGCATCTGGCCGGACTCGACGCGCGCCATTTCGGAACTCAGGCTCACCATCGAATATGAGTCTGCCTCCGGTTGGAACCGGATGTTTTCCAGCGGCCGATTGTCGGTCGACATCGTCGATTACCCCGGCGAATGGCTGCTCGACCTGCCGCTGCTCGGCAAATCCTTCGCAGATTTTTCGCGCGAGGCGTTCGAGATGGCGATGCTGCCGGTGCGGGCCGACGTGTCGCAGGACTGGCGGACGCTGTCGGCGAGGATCGAACCCAATGCCGACGCCGACGAGATGACGGCGCGGCGCCTCGCCGAGAGTTTTGCCGCCTACCTCAAGGCCTGCAAGCTCGACGAGCGGGCGCTTTCGACCTTGCCGCCCGGCCGTTTCCTGATGCCTGGCGACCTCGAGGGATCGCCGGCGCTGACCTTCGCGCCCTTGCTGCTCAAGGGTGAGAAACGGCCGCGCTCCGGCTCGCTGCAAGCGATGATGGAGCGCCGCTACGAGGCCTACAAGACGCATGTGGTGAAACCGTTCTTCCGCGAACACATCACCCGCCTCGACCGCCAGATCGTGGTGATCGACGCCATGCAGGCGCTGAACGCCGGCCCCGGCGCGATGGCCGACCTGGAACGCGCGGTGACCGAAATCCTCTCCTGTTTCCGTCCTGGCCGAGGCAATTTCCTCACCGACCTGTTTTCACGCCGCATCGACCGCATCCTGGTTGCCGCGACCAAGGCCGACCATTTGCATCACGAAAGCCATGACCGGCTGCAGGCAATCGTGCGGCGGCTTGCCGACCGCGCCGTGGCGCGGGCAAATTTCACCGGCGCCGATGTCGACGTGGTCGCCATGGCGGCGGTGCGCGCGACGCGCGAAGGCACGGTCAAGCAAGGCCGCGAAACCCTGCCGGTGATCATCGGCACGCCGCTGAAGGGCGAGAAGATCAACGGCGAAACCTTTGATGGTAAAGCCGAAACCGCCATATTTCCCGGGGACTTGCCGGAGAAAATTGACGCGGTTTTCGACGTTTCCGAAGCCGACCACCGGCAGAGCAGCGACGATCCGGCGATCCGTTTCGTGCGCTTTCGCCCGCCAAAGCTCGAACGCACCGCTGAAGGCGTCACGCTGTCGCTGCCGCATATCAGGCTCGACCGCGCCTTGCAGTTCCTGATCGGAGACCATCTGGCATGACCGCGCCCCGCAGACCGGCAGCTTTCCGCATCGAGCCGGAGGCCGAACCGAAGCAGGAAACGCGCCGCCCCCATGCCGAGCCGCCACGCAAGCCGCGCACCGTCGTCGTGCCGGCCGAGATCGATGTCTTCGATGAGCCGGACATTGTCGCCGCCGAACCGCCGCCGGCGACCGCGCCGCGCAGGCGCTCGCTGTTTGCCAGCCTGTTTTTCGGCGCGGTCGGCGTGCTGGTTTCGCTCGCCGTCGGCCTGTGGACCGACCAGCTCATCCGCGACCTGTTCGAGCGCGCAGAGTGGCTGGGGTGGCTGGCAGCGGGAATGGCCGCAATTGCCGTGTTGGCCCTCGCAGTCGTGCTGGTGCGCGAATTCCTGGCTATCGCCCGGCTGGCCGAGGTCGAAAAACTGCAAAAGCGGGCGCTCGATGCCGTGGCCCGCGACGATCCGAAGGCTGCAAGGGCCGTCGTCGAAGAGCTTTCGGCCTTTGTCGCTGCGAAACCCGAAACCGCGGCCGGCAGGCGCTCCCTGGCCGAATTGCGCGGCGAGATCATCGATGGCGGCAATCTGGTGCGACTGGCCGAGACCGAGATTCTCGGGCCGCTCGATGCGAGAGCCAAGGTGATGATCCTCGAAGCAGCCAAACGCGTGTCGCTGGTCACCGCCGTCAGCCCCCGCGCACTCGTAGACGTTGCCTATGTCGTGTTCGAGGCCGGGCGCCTGATCCGCCGCTTGTCCGAACTCTACGGCGGCAGGCCGAGCACGCTGGGCTTTTTCCGGCTGGCGCGCAGCGTTCTTGCCCATCTGGCGGTGACCGGCTCGATCGCCGTCGGCGACAGCTTTGTCCAGCAGATCGTCGGCCATGGCCTTGCCGCACGGCTTTCGGCGAAACTCGGCGAAGGCGTGGTCAACGGCATGATGACGGCGCGTATCGGCATTGCTGCCATGGAGACGGCGCGGCCCCTGCCCTTCATTGCCGGCAGGCGGCCGGGTATGGGCGATTTCCTGTCGGCGCTGACCTCGTTTGCGGCCAGAAAAGAGAATGAAGCACCCGCCTCGACCAAGTGAACGCCCCCTCGCGGTCACCAAGCATTAACCAATCTTGTTCATGGTCGTCCAACAACAGCCTCCTTGTTGCCGGGTGTCGTCTATGAAAAGCGTAATCTTGTCCTGCGTCCTGCCCCTGGTCGCGCTTGCAGCACCTCTGGGCCCGACCGGGAAAGCCTTTGCAGCCGAGCCCGACAAACAGTTCTTCCGCACCGTCGAAGGCAAATGGGTCGGCCCGGGCGAAATCATCGCCGGCAAATACAAGGGCACGAAGTTCACCTGCAGCTTCGACGGCTCGACGCCGGACAACAAGACCGGCATGACGCTCGATGGCGACTGCCGCGTCGGTGTCTTCACCCAGAAAATGTCGGCGACCGTCGAGCGCAAGGGCCGCGACTACAAGGGCAATTTCATGGGCGGCGCCGCGGGGTCGGGCCTGGACATCATCGGCGGCAACGTGGTCGATGCCCGCAAAGTCGTCTTCACCATCAACCGCAACCAGCTGCGCGGCGTCATGCAGGCCCGCATTCCCGACGACAATTCGATGACGGTGACCATCGCCGTGCGCGTCGACCAGCAGCTGGTGCCGGTCATCGGCATGAGCCTCAAGCGCGTCGATGCCGTCGAAGTTGGCTCCATCGCCAAAAACTGACTCTCAAGCGGTTCCCCCAAAAAGCGCGGAACGGGGTTGCACTGCGCGATAGCTGAGCGATTCCGCTCAGCTCGATGTCGGGAAATGACAGGCCACCTTGCGGCCGGGTCGGCGCTCCTCAAGCACGGGCCGCTCGGTGCGGCACCTTTCTGCCGCGATCGGACATGTGGCGCGCAACCGACGATGTCAGCGTCTCCGACGGCCCAAGCCACAGCAAGGCCAACGTGTCAGGGTCCTGTGCGTGCCGGCCGTCCTTCGTGTCAGCGCGATGCGCTTTAAGAACACCAGCAAAAAAGGCGGCGGCTACTCGAGCCACCGCCTTTCTCAATTTCCGAACGAAGAATCAGCCCTTGATGGCGGCCGTCAGCTCGTCATAGGCCTTGCAGGCGTCGGCCGGCGTGGTGGCGCCCTGATATTTGGTCGTCACAGCCTGCACCTTGGCGGTCAGGTCGGCGGCCTTGGACGGATCCTTGGTGATCGCCTCCTGCAGCGCGGCGGTCATCTCCTGTGCCTTCTTGGCGGCAATCTCCTGCGTGCATTCAGGCGCCTTCGAACAGGCCGATGCGGCAAGCATGGCGACACCCACGCCGACGAGCAAAAACTTCTTCATGTCAGTCATTCTCCTCACGAAGGCAGAACTTGATCGTCGCTGCCTTCCAACGGCCGAAGCCTGGCGTCCCATAGCCGCCGATTGCGGCAAAACGCAACGTGTGCGGCGCATAAACTTGTGCAGCGCTGCTGCAACGGCGCGGACGGCCTGATTGAGGCCGCCCGTGTCAGACGAAGCAAGGTTTCAGCCACGAGGCTGCAGCAGCGCCAGTGCGGCCGTCGCCGCGGCAAGGACGGCGGTTAGGGTCAAAGGCCCCGTAGCGCCATAGGTGTCCACGACATACCCGCCGACAACCGCACCGACGGTGATGGCAACCTGGAAGGAAGTGACCATCAGGCTGCCTGCTGCTTCCAGCGCATCAGGCGCCGCGCGGGATATATTGGTCGGCAGCACAACCGGCGCCATGCCGAAGGCGAAGCCCCACAGCGTAACAAAGCCGAAGGCAACGCCGGTTTGCGCGCCCCAAAGCACCAAAGCGAGTGCCGCAAACGCCATCAACGCGGCGGTAACTGCGAGGGCCATGTGGATGTTGGTGTCGGCCAGGCGGCCACCGGCAATATTGCCGATCACAGCGGCGATGCCGAACCCGAGCAGCGCCAGGGCAATCGGCCCGGTTGTGAGGAGCGTCACCTGTTCGAGGAACGGGCGCACATAGACCGAGCCGGCAAAATGCCCGGTCATCAGCAGAACAATGGCAAGCATGCCGAGTTGGATGCCACGCCGCCGTGTCAGCCGAAAGACGTCTGCAAGGCTGTTGCTTGCCGCCGCAGGCAAGGTCGGCAGGCTGAGAAGCTGCAGCAGCATGGCAAGCGCGGCCAGCCCCGCCGTCATGGCCATCGCGCTGCGCCATCCCAGCCAGTCGCTGATCAACGCACCCATCGACGGCGCGGCAATGGTCGCGAGCGAGACGCCGAGGGTCACGATCGCCATGCCGCGACCTGTCGCATTGGCGCCGACCAGCCGCGCCACGACGGCAACGGAAAGTGCCCAGAAAGCGCTGAGAGCAATCCCCAGTCCGGCCCGGCCCAGCAACAACAGCCAGAAATTGGGCGCCAGCGCCGCAAGAATATTGGAACCGACCGCCAGGGCCATGAGGCCAACCAGCACCGCCTTGCGGTTCAATCGACCGATGAGAACATTGCTCAACATGGCCGTCACGGCGCCAACGGAAGCGGTGGCGGTGACGACCTGTCCGGCCGTTCCCTCGCTGATGCCGAGATCGCGCGCCATCGGCGTCAACAGACCTGCCGGCAAGAATTCGGCAGACACCAGGGCAAAGCTGGTGGCCGCCAATGAAAGGACCGCGAACCAGGTGGCCGCGCTCCACGCGGCTGGTGCATCGGCATCAAGGCCAATGGCGGCGTCTTCAAGCTGTAATGTTGTGTCAGTCACGGGAAGATCTCCACAGTTTGGAGATCTTAGATAGGCGAGTCCGCCCGGATGTTATGTACCTTAAAATCCGAAATTCATATCCATTCGTCCGGGAATTGTGCGGCGCACAACGCCTGGCGAGACATTGGTGATGCGCTTGAACGCGCGGGCGAAGGACGCCTCGGAATCATAGCCCAAACGGGTAGCGACTTCGGCAACAGACAAGCCGTTTTGGCCCAGCAATTCGCGGGCAAGCTGCATGCGCAGGCGGGCGAGATAATGTGCGGCGCCCTCCCCCAATACCGCGCTGAAGCGCTCGGCGAAAATCGAACGCGATTGGCCTGCCACGCCGGCCAGGCTTCCCAGCGTCCAGCTGTGGCCGGGGTCGCGATGCATGGCCGCCAGAGCGCGCCCTATATGGGGGTCGCGGATGGCTGCAAGCCAACCGATGGTCGAGGCGCCGTTGCAATTGACCCAGCAGCGTATGAGCCTGGCTGTCAGCAAATCCGCCATACGCGACAGGATGGTGGCGCTGCCCATCTGCGGTTGCGCGGCCTCCACCGTCATGGCCGCCAGCAAAGGGCCGACCATCGGGTCATTGCCGGCCACGTCGCAACCCTTGATGAGAGGCGGCATCAACGTGATCAACGGATTGAGCGCATAGGAGCCGAGAGACATGGAGCCGCAGAAAAGGGTGCTTGTCGCGCCCGTTCCCTGCCGTATCACTTCGCAAACGTTGCCGCCCAACTTGATCACCTGGCAGCCCTCGAGCGAATCGCCCACCACGTCCGGCGCACTCGCCAGCCGATGGGCGATGCCTTGCGGCAGCAGCACCAGATCGCCATCGCGCAACTCCTGCCAGCCTTGCGCTTCGGTGTGAATCCAGCATGGACCCTGGCCGACAAAGTGAAAACGAAGCAGTTGTTGTTGCGGAAAGTCTATGCTCCATGGGTGCCGGAGTTCGCAGCGGACATAGTTGACGCCACTCAAGCGAAAGTCTTGCAGAACTTCGCTGAGCGCATCCATCGGGATATGTGGCAGCGGCGACGGCCGGGACGAATAATCAGGCATTTGCCAGATATAGATACCGGCCGTCCGACAGGCAAGCGCAGACTGTTGTTCCACCGGGGAATCGCTGCCACGGCACCCTACCCATTCTGGCAGGCTTCCCGCCCTTGCCTCCCGCTCCCAGTGCATGCAAGGAGTGCTGTCGGACACAGGGACAAGAGGCATGGCAGCGGAAGCATCGGGCAGCGATCTCATTCAGGTGGTGGCGCTGCTTGCCGCAGGCGTCGTCGCCGTTCCGATCTTCAAACGCATGGGGCTGGGCTCGATCCTCGGCTATCTCGCCGCGGGCGTGGTCATCGGCCCGTTCGGTATTGGCATTTTTTCCGAATCGGAAGCCATTTTGCATGTCGCCGAACTCGGCGTGGTCATGTTCCTGTTCATCATCGGGTTGGAGATGCAGCCGTCGCGGCTATGGGGCCTGCGCCGCGAGATTTTCGGCCTCGGCGCGCTGCAGGTCGGCGTCTGCGCATTGCTGCTGACCGGTGTTGGTCTCGCCGGCGGCTTTCCGATCGCGCAATCCTTCGTTGCCGGCGCCGGCTTCGTCCTGACCTCGACGGCGATCGTCATGCAGCTTCTCGAAGAGCGTGGCGAGATGGCCAGCCCCAAGGGCCAGCGCATCGTGTCCATCCTGCTGCTCGAGGATCTGGCAATCGTGCCGCTTCTGGCGCTGGTCGCCTTCCTGGCGCCGGGCGGCGCCGAGATGACCCTGCAGCAGAGGCTGGCCGAAATCGGCATCGGTCTTGGCGCCATCGTCGGGCTGGTGGTGGCCGGCCGCTATCTGCTCAACCCGTTCTTCCGCATCCTGGCCGACGCCAAGGCGCGCGAAGTCATGACGGCGGCAGCACTTCTGGTCGTGCTGGGGTCGGCGCTGGTTATGCAGCTTTCCGGCCTCTCGATGGCGATGGGCGCCTTCCTGGCCGGCGTGCTGTTGTCGGAATCGACCTTCCGCCACCAGCTGGAGGCCGACGTCGAGCCATTCCGCGGCATCCTGCTTGGCCTGTTCTTCCTCGCCGTCGGCATGTCGCTCGACCTGCATGTGGTGGCCGACAACTGGCGGCTGATCGCCGTCTATGTCGTCGCCTACATGGCGATGAATGCGCTCGGCATCTATCTCGTCGCCCGCATGCTGAAGAGCGGTCATCGTGAAGCGCTGGAACGCGCCGTGATCATGGCGCAAGGCGGCGAATTCGCCTTCGTCCTCTATTCGGCCGCGGCGGCGGTTGGCATCATCGACAGCCGGGCCAACGCAACGCTGACCGCTATCATCATCATCTCCATGGTGCTGACGCCGCTGGCCATCATTGCGCTCAAATATTTGACGCCGCGCGACGAGCAGTCGCTTGAAGGCGTCGACATCGCCGACGGCCTTACCGGCAGCGTGCTGGTCATCGGCTTCGGCCGTTTCGGCCAGATCGCGAGCCAGCCGCTTTTGTTGCGCGGCATCGATGTGTCGATCATCGACAATGATGTCGAAATGATACAGGCGGCCGCCGATTTCGGCTTCAAGGTCTACTATGGCGACGGCACGCGGCTCGACATTCTGCGCGCCGCAGGTGCAGGCCGCGCGCGCGCCGTGCTGATCTGCGTCGACAAGCCGGACGCCACGGTGCGCATGGCGGAACTGATCAAGGCGGAGTTCCCGTTGCTGACTGTCCTGGCGCGTGCCTTCGATCGCGGCACCGCCCTGTCGCTCATCCGCGCCGGGGTCGACTTCCAGCTGCGCGAGACCTTCGAATCGGCCCTCGTCTTCGGCGGTTCCGCGCTCGAGGTTTTGGGCGTCGAGCCGGAAGATGTCGCCGATGTCATCGAGGATGTGCGACGGCGCGACAATGCCCGACTGGAGACGCAGCTGGCCGAAGGCGTCCGCGCCGGGCAACGTTTCCTCAGGGGCAATACCGGCACGCCGATCCCGACGCCGCTGACGCAACCGCGCCGGCCCGGCCAGGCGCTGAACGAAGAGACGGCCGGCGTGCTGCACAAGCCCGAGCCCGCCGATCAGGGGGAAAGCTGATGACCGCATCGGATGAGCGCGCGCTCGCCGTCACCAAATTCTGGCGCGAGGCCGGCGAAGACGCGTGGTTCGAGAAGAACGACGTCTTCGACGCGGATTTCCGCAGCAGGTTTCTCGACCTGCACTTTGCCGCCGCGCGGCGCGAGTGCGACGCATGGTCGGAGCATGCCGAGGGTTCGCTGGCGCTGATGATCCTGCTCGACCAGTTTCCGCGCAACTGCTTTCGCGGCTCAGGCCATATGTACGCCACCGATCCGCTGGCACGGCACTTTGCCGCCAAGGCGATTGCGGCCGGCCATGACCTTTCGCTGGAAGAAAACCTGCGCGTCTTCCTGTACCTGCCCTACGAACATTCGGAACTGCCCGCCGACCAGGACAGATCGGTCGAGCTCACCACCGCCAGGGCGCCGGAGTATGTGAAATACGCCATCGAGCACCGCGACATCATCCAGCGCTTCGGCCGCTTTCCGCACAGGAACAAGATGCTTGGCCGCGAGACGACGGCGGACGAACAGGCATTTCTCGATGGCGGCGGCTTCTCCGGTTAACCCAGCCACCAATCGCGGCCGGAAGCCAGCCGCTCTATGCCTGACGTATCGACGGCGCTGAGCCGCTCGGTCACGCTCCTGCCGCCCACCGCCAGATCCGGCGCGATCTCTGCCAAGGGCGCCAGCACGAAGGCGCGCTCCACCATTCGGGGATGCGGCACCTCCAGCCCGGTTTCGTGGATTGTGCGGTCGCCGAACACCAATATGTCGATGTCGATCAGGCGCGGACCCCAGCGCTCCTCGCGCACCCGCTTCAGCTTGCGCTCGGCCTCGAGGCAGAGGTCGAGCAGCGCCCTTGGCGCCAGCGAGGTCGAGATTTCGGCAGCGGCGTTGAGGAAATCCGGCTGGTCGAGCTTGCCCCAGGGCGGCGTGCGGTAAAGTGAGGAGACGGCGACGACGCGCGTGCTCTCGTCGGTGTCGAGCAGGCGCAGCGCCGCCGCCATCGAGGCCGAGGGATCGCCGAGATTGCCGCCAAGGCTGAGATAGACCGTGTTATTGTTACTCTGGCCAGACAACGGTCACCTCGACATAATCGAGCACGCCGGGCACCGGTGCGTTGGGCTTGCGCACGGTGATCTCGGCCTTCCTGATCTGCGGGAACCGTGAAGTCAGTGCCTTCGCCACTTCGAGCGCCAGCGCCTCGATCAGGAAGCGGCGATGTCCAGTGACGATCTTTTCAATCACCGTGAAGGCGATGCCGTAATTGACGGTGTCCTCGATGGAATCATCCTCCAGCGGGCGGCTGGGCTCGACCGTCAACTCGGCATCGACATAAAAACGCTGGCCAAGCGCCTCTTCCTCATCCAGCACGCCGTGCCGGGCAAAGAAGGCGCAGTTCTTCATGCGGATGACGTACATTTCTTAGTGTCCTGGGCTCAGCGTCCTGGCTTTTCGCGCGCCAGCATAGCATCGGCGACCGCCAGTGCGTCCACGTTGATTGCGACATCGTGGACGCGAAACAGATCGGCGCCCTTCAGCCTCAGAATGACACTGGTGGCTGCCGTCCCGGCGGCGCGCGCGCCGGCTTCGCGGCCGGTGACGGTGCCGATGAAGCGTTTTCTGGAGGTGCCGGCCATCAAGGGAAAACCGAGCTCCTTAAGCTCGGAAAACCGCGCCATCAGGTCGAGGTTTTCCTCAGCCGTCTCCTTGGCGAAGCCGAAGCCGGCATCGAGTACGATATGATCGTCCGCAACGCCGCTGCGCCTGGCGACTTCCAGCGAAGCCTTGAGGAACAAAAACTGGTCGGCGATGACGTCGGGCAGTTTTTGCCGCCCGCGCCCGGTATGCATGATGACCAGTCCGGCGCCGGTCTCGGCGGCGACGCGGGCGATGCCGGGTTCACGCTGCAAGCCCCAGACATCGTTGACGATATGCGCGCCGGCGGCGACGGCGAGGCGCGCGGTTTCCTCGCGATAGGTGTCGACCGAAATCAGGGCTTCGCCTGAACTGGCGAGCGCGGCGATGACCGGCAGGATGCGGGCCTGCTCTTCTTCAGGCATCACGGGCGAGGCGCCGGGGCGCGTCGATTCCCCGCCGATATCGACGACGGCGGCGCCTTCTTCCACCATGCGGTGCGCCTGCGCCACCGCCTGGTCAGGCGTGATGAACAGTCCGCCGTCCGAAAAACTGTCGGGCGTGACGTTGAGAATGCCGACCACAATGGCTTTCTCGCCAAGGTCGAGATGGCACTTATGCGCCAGTTGCCATCGCCTTGTCGTCATTGTCCTTCAACCATGTGTGTCATTGGCATGTGGCTCATTGGCATGTGGCTCATCGAGCGCTTGCAATCCATCAACGATGCGTGATCGGTGGAAGATCAATTCCGTTGCGCCGGCAACGGCCGTAAAGCAAGGTGAGTGAAGAGGCAACATGATGAAACGACCCCTGCTCTGCGCCCTGATGCTGGCTTTGACCGTCCTGCCGGCGAATGCTGCCAATCTGGTGAAGACCTACAGCTATTTTGCCATCGGCGGCAGCACGCTCGATGACATCGAGACGCAATTGTCGAAGCATGGACCCGAGGTGAAAAGCACCGGGATGCGGCATCCAGGCGCCACCCAGATGGCGTTCACCACCCGCATCAGCTACGCGCAAACCGCAGACACCTGCCGCATCGCCAAGGCCGCCGTTACCGTCAAGGTCAAGGTCATCCTTCCGGAGTGGCGCAGGCCGCGCAAGGCCGATCCCGATGTCAGGCTGTTCTGGGACACCCTGTCGGCCGACATCAAGCGCCATGAGGAGCGTCATGTCGAGATCGCCAAGAACCACGGCCGTCTGCTCGAAGACGCGCTGAACGCGAGCTTTGCGCAAAAGACCTGCGCCGGGGCAAAGGCGAAGGCGGCGCAGATCACCGCGGCCGAACTCGCCAGGCATGACCAGGACCAATTGCGCTTCGACCGCGTGGAAGGCGTGAATTTCGAAAGCCGCATCCTGCGGCTGCTGCGCTACCGCATGCAGCGCGTCGAGAACGGCCAGCTTCCGCCCGGCTGAAACACGGACTGATACCAAGCCAATCTGCCGAAACATGAGGCCAGCCCCAGAAAATTTTCGGGCATAGGTCGAAATCGGCCTATACGGGACGACATATGTCAGGCTCGCAAGATATGTCAGGCTGGCAAGACGCGAGCTTCGAAACACCAGATCAAGACCAATTGAGGCGGCGTGTAGCGGAGCGGCCATTTGGCGCCGCGCAATCGCTCTCGAACGTTATGGATGAACTGATATGGACCAGGCTGTCGACAAGCCGGATAGGGTGGCGCCCGCCGCGCCGCTGACGGAAAGCGAGAAGAACGTCATCATCGCCGGCATCCTTTTGTCGATGCTGCTGGCGGCGCTCGACCAGACAATCGTCGCGCCGGCCATGCCGACCATCGGCCGTTCGCTCGGCCATGCCGACTACCTGCCGTGGATCGTGACCGGCTATCTCCTGACGGCGACGGCCATGGCGCCGCTCTACGGCAAGATTTCCGACGTCTATGGCCGCCGGCCGACCGTCTATGCGGCGATCCTGATCTTCCTTCTGGGATCGCTGGTCAGCGCCATGGCCCCCAACATGTTCGTGTTGGTTGTCGGCCGGGCGATCCAGGGTGCGGGCGGCGGAGGCCTGTTCGCCCTGGCGCAGATCGTCATCGGCGACCTGGTGCCGCCGCGCGAACGCGCGCGTTATGCCGCCTGGATTTCGGGCACCTGGGCGGTCGCCAGCATCGCCGGGCCTTTGCTCGGCGGCGGATTTGCCGAACATCTGCATTGGTCGCTGATCTTCTGGATCAATATCCCGCTCGGCATCTTGGCCATGGCCATCATCAACAAGCCGCTGCGCAAACTGCCGGTCGCCGCAAAGCGGCATCGCATCGACGCGCCGGGCGCGCTGCTTCTGGTGGTGGCGACGGCATTGCTGCTTTTGGCCCTCAACTGGGGCGGCAGCGCCTATCCATGGGCCTCGCGCGAGATCGTCGGCCTGCTCGCCTGTTCGGCGGTCTTCTGGGGTGCGTTCGCGCTCAGGCTGATGCGTGCGTCCGAGCCGCTGATTTCGCTTGAAGTGCTGAGCAATCCGATCGTGCTTGCCGGCACGGCGTCGATGTTCCTGCTGCAGGCCGCCAATATCGGCCTGTCGGTGTACCTGCCGGTCTATCTGCAGTCGATCATCGGGCTGTCGGTCAGCCAGTCGGGCCTTGCCATGCTCGGCCTGCTGCTCGGAACGGTCGCCGGCGCGACGTTCAGCGGCCGCACGATACCGCGCTTCTTCCACTACAAGCGTATCGCCATGGTCGGCGTTCTCTTCGCCATTATCTGTCTTGGCGTGCTCAGCCTGGTCGCCGGCCGCGCCTCGCTGCTGGTGGTCGAGCTCTTGACCATCTGCATCGGCCTTGGAAGCGGCACCACCTTCCCGGTCGCCACCGTATCGGTGCAGAACGCCGTCGATCGCGCGCATCTCGGCGTTGCCACCGGCGTGCTGACCTTCCTGCGTTCGCTGGGCAGCGCGCTCGGCGTCGCCATGCTTGGCGCCGTCGCGCTCGGCTATGGCCTGCCGCTTGCCGGCGAAGGCGCGCCGGCTGCCGGACAGATCGTCTCGGCGACGCCCTTCATGATGATCTTCCTTGCCGCGGCCGTCACGCTCGTGCTGGCGCTGATGACGCTGGCGCTGATGCCGGAGAAGTCACTGCGCGGCCGCGACGAGGCCGAGGCGCCGGTCGTTCTGGTGGAGTAAAAGCGCTGTAGGACCTACTCCACGACGCCGAGCTTCTTCTGCAGGCTGGTCGACGACGTCGTGTACTGGAAGACGATGCGCTCACCGGGGCTGATGATGCGCTTGGCGGCCTGCGCCATCAGCGCCACCTCGTGAAAACCCGACAGGATCAGCTTCAGCTTGCCTGGGTACCAGTTGATGTCGCCGACGGCAAAGATGCCTGGCACCGAAGTCTGGAATTTCTCGGTATCGACCGGGATGAGGTTCTCATGAAGGTTGAGCCCCCATTCGGCGATCGGGCCGAGCTTCATGGTCAGGCCGAAGAACGGCAGCATGCGCGTGCACGGCACCTCGATGTCGCCGTCAGGCCCGCCCTTGATGGTAGCAGAGGCCAGCTCGCCGTCGGCGCCGGTCAGGCCGCTCACCTGGCCGACCCGGAACTCCAGCTGCTTCATCTCCTGCATGGCATACATCTTGTTGACGCTGTCGGGCGCCGCCCTGAATTCCGCGCGCCGGTGGACCAGTGTCACGCTTTTTGCCACCGGCTGCAGGTTCAGCGTCCAGTCGAGTGCGGAATCGCCGCCGCCGACGATGACGAGGTCGTGGCCGCGGAATTCCTCCATACGGCGCACCGAATAGAAGACGCTCCTGCCCTCATAGGCCTCGATGCCGGGAATGGGCGGCCGTTTGGGCTGGAACGAGCCGCCACCGGCGGCGATCACCACCACCTTGGCTTCGAACACCTCGTTCTCGTCGGTGGTGACCCGAAATGAGCCGTCGTCAAGCTTTTCCAGGCTGGAGACCATGCGGTTGAAGGTAAAATCCGGCTTGAACGGGTGAATCTGCTCGAGCAGTCTGTCGACCAGGCCTTGCGCCGAGATCGATGGCCAGCCTGGAATGTCGTAGATCGGCTTTTCCGGATAGAGTTCGGCGCATTGGCCGCCCGGTCGGTCGAGGATGTCGATCAGATGGCACTTCATGTCGAAGAGGCCAAGTTCGAACACGGCGAACAGGCCGACCGGACCCGCCCCGACGATGAGTGCGTCCGTCTTGATTACATCGGTCATGCCAGGCGAGCCTCATTGTCAGACTGGGGCGAAACTGGCGCGAGACTGCATGAGCATTGGCCCGCTGCCAAGCGGCGGCGGGAAAAATCAGATGGTACGGGAGATCAACCCTGGCGAGCCGGCACGCGCACGACCAGGCCGTCAAGCGCGTCGCGCACCTTGATCTGGCAGGACAGCCGCGAGTTCGGCTGGACGTCATAGGCGAAGTCCAGCATGTCCTCTTCCATCGCCTCCGGCTCGCCGACCTCGGCCGTCCAGGCTTCGTCGACATAGACATGGCAGGTCGCGCAGGCGCAGGCGCCGCCGCATTCTGCCTCGATGCCCGGCACCGCGCTACGGATCGCATTCTCCATGACGGTCGAGCCGTTTTCGGCCTCGACATCGAAAGGAGTGCCGTCATGGGCAATGAAGGTCAGCTTGGTCATTTATCACCTGAAGGGAGTCCCAGCCGAGATAATCACTCCACCGGACAAGTCAACTGCGGCGCGAAAGCGCCGCTTTGTGACGTTTTTTCGGAAAGCTGGCCAAAGCACGCCCTGGCCCCGTCGATTCATCCCGGTGGCCGCTGCCGAGCGGCAGCCATTACCGGCTGATGGCGGCGATGAAATCGCGCACTTCCTCGATCAGGGTGCCGAGGCGCTTGAGGATGCGCGCATCTTCCGGCTGCTGTTCGATCGAGGTGGCGCAGTCGGCGATGGCAAAGGCGCCGACCCCGCGCGCCGAACCTTTCAGCCCATGCGCCAGAAGCAGTCGCTCCCTGACATCGGCATCGACTATTCTGTCGCGGACGGAAAGCGCCTGCTGTACGAACAGCGCCAATACCTCCTGTTCGAGGGCGCGATCGCCCATAGTCTGACGGGCCAGATGGGCCAGATCCACTGGGCGCGAACGGGCCGGTCCCGACGCATCGCCGCCCGGCATTGAGAAGGCAATGCCGCTTTCACCGCGTACCAATTTGAAACTCCTTGTGCCGATCGCCGAAAAAACTAGGCGATTTCCGTCGCCAACGCGTTAATGAATGGGCTGGAAAATTGTTGCCGTTGAGGCGGTTAGATCACGTTGTCGTTAACCTTATATTTAAAGTTTTACGTATCTCGCGGAATGCATGTTTTCTTTACCCCTGTGTGTCATTACGATACGAAGGTCCATTTTCAGCCTCCTGCGTGGGATAAGACGAGCCAGAATCAGGCAAAAATAAGAAGTCCCTCGGCAGCTAGTACAGGGTAGCGAAGGCATGGCGAAGAAACCAACGACGACCAGAACTCTCGACAGCGACGTAGCCAGGGAACTCGAAAAGGCACTAGACCTCGATCTCAGCGGAGACGGCAGCGGCGATCTCGATATCGCGGCGTCGATGGAAGATCTGGAAGCGCAGATATCGCAGGCCGCGGACGAACTGGCGCGCGAAGGCCGCCCCCAGAAGCCCGCCCCCGCTCAAAATGCGCCCGTCCAACAAAACCAGAGTGCGAAGCCGGCAGCCAAGCCCGCCGAGCTGCGCCCGGTCGAATCGCGCAACAGCGCGCAGCCAGCCGGCTTCAAGCCGGCAAACGATGACCGCCAGAAAGATTACAAGACGCTGCTGCACAGCCTCAACCGGCGCGCGTCTAGCACGATCTATTGGGTCGTGGCGTTCGTGTCGCTGGCCTGGATCGCCGGCGCCGGCGGCCTCGCCAATCTGCTGTTTGGCCCCAGCATCTGGAAAATTCGTACGTTCGATCAAATCCTGGCCCGCCCTGAACTGATCGGCCTAGCGATCGCGGCAATCATACCGGTCGTCCTGTTTTGGGCCTTCGCGGCGATGATCCGCCGCGCGCAGGAAATGCGCATTGCCGCGCAATCGATGACGGAGGTGGCTTTCCGCTTGGCGGAGCCGGAAAACCTCGCCCAAGACCGCGTGATGATGATCGGCCAGGCCGTTCGCCGTGAAGTGGCGGCGATGGGCGAAGGCATCGAGCGCACGCTGGCGCGCGCCGTCGAGCTCGAAACTCTGGTCCACAGCGAGGTCAACCAGATCGAACGCTCCTATTCGGAGAATGAATCGCGCATCCGGTCGCTGGTCGACGGGCTGGGCAGCGAGCGCGAAGCCGTCGTCACTCATGCCGAGCGCGTGCGCGCCTCGATCACCGGCGCGCATGAAACGCTGAAGGACGAGATCGGCGCCGCCTCCGACATTATTCGCGACTCTATCCTCAACGCGTCGACCAAGCTGTCGATGACGATCACGAATTCCGGCGACACGCTGATCGACCGCATCAATGAAAGCTCGATGTCGATCTTCGATTCCGTCGAAACCCGGCTGGATTCAATCACCGACAGGCTGTCGACGTCGGGCGAAGCCTTTGCTTCGCTGCTCGACACCCGCATCGCCAAGCTGACGGACACCACAGACGGCCTGACCCGGTCGCTGACCGACCTGCTCGACGACCGCACCACCGGTATGGTGTCGCTGCTCGGCGGCGCCGCCCGCACCCTGAGCTCGGAATTCGAGTCCAGCCTGAACGGCATCGAGCGGACGCTGGCCGAGCGGGGCCAGGCGCTGATCAGCGAATTTCAGACCCGCGCCGAAGCACTCGATACCGGCACGCAGAAGCTCAACGCCGCGCTCGAGGCGCGCGCCCGCCAGATCAACGAAACGCTGGTCGAGCGCGCCCGCGAGATCGCCCACACCTTTGCCGAGAGCAAGGATCATTTGTCGGCCATGATCGATCAGGGCAAGACCCAGATCGGCGCCGACATGGCCGACATCGTCTCGTCGACCTCGTCGATGCTCGAAGCCCGCGCCAGCGATTTCGCCGGCCGGATGGAAGCCGCCCGCCATGTCGTGTCGCGCTCATTCGACACCGACATCCAGCGTCTTGCCGATGCCCGTGTCGGCATCGAGGACGCCGTCGAAAACCACAGCCGCAAGCTGTCCGAAAGCCGCGAACGCATGGCGGCTGCCATGCAGGCGGACCTGGCGAAGTTCGCCGAGGGCCGCGCCGGCATCGATGCGGCCGTAACGAACCAGGTGCAGAAGCTGGCCGAAGGCCGCAACCTGATCTCGCGCGCCCTGGAAGAGGATCTGCGCAAGGTCAACGAGTCGCGCGCCGCCATCGACGCGTCGCTGGGCAGCCATCTCGAGCGGCTTGAAGAAGGCCGCAACCGGCTCAACCAGGCTTTGCATGAAGACTCCGGAAAACTTGTGCAAGCCCGTACGATCATTGACGAAATGGTCGCCGGGCATGTCGGTAAGCTGGCCGAAGGCCGCAACATTCTGTCGCGCGCCCTGGAAGCCGATCTCGGCAAGCTCGCCGACAGCCGCGCCTCGATTGACGGGCTGGTCGCCGGCCAGGTTGAAAAGATCGCCGAAGGCCGCGCCATCCTGGCCAAGGCGCTCGAAAACGACATTATCGGCATCAAGGGCGTGATCGAGAACCACTCGGCGAAACTGGCCGAGGACCGAACCGAACTCAGCAAGGCGCTGGAGAACGACCTGTCCGGCATCAGAGGCCTGCTCTCCGACCATTCGAGCCGGCTTGCCGACGATCGTGGCCTGTTGTCACAGACGCTCGAGGCCGACCTCGCCAAGCTCGCCGAGAGCCGGTCGAGCATCGACGGGCTGGTCGCCGGCCAGGTCGAGAAGCTGGCCGAGGGGCGCGATATCCTCAAGCGCGCGCTCGAAGCCGACCTCAACACCATCAAGGGTGCCATCGCGGGTCATTCCGACAAGGTGGCGGAAGAGCGCGGTCAGCTTTCCAGGGCACTGGAGGCCGACCTGCAGAATGTGAACAGCCTGATCGCCGACCACTCGAACCGGCTTGTCCAGGATCGTTCGACGCTATCCCAGGCGCTTAAGGATGACCTTCAGAATGTTAACAGCCTGATCACCGACCACTCGAGCCGGCTTGTCCAGGATCGTTCGACGCTATCCCAGGCGCTTCAGGACGATTTGCACAATGTCAGCGGCATCATGGCCGATCATCAAAACAGGCTCGTCCAGGACCGTTCGGCGCTCTCAAAGGCATTGGAAGACGACATCGCCAAGCTGGCGGAGAGCCGCTCCAACATCGATGGGCTGGTCGCCGGGCAGGTCGAGAAGCTTGCCGAGGGCCGAGACATCCTCACACGGGCGCTCGAAGCCGATCTCAATGCGATCAGGAGCGCCATTGCCGACCAGTCGCAGAAGCTGAGCGAAAACCGTGGCGAGTTCGCACGGGTGCTGGAAGCGGATTTGGAAAATGTCAACAGCCTGATCGAGGGTCACAGCGACAAGCTCGTCCGGGATCGCGCGACGCTGTCGAAGGCTCTCGAGGACGACCTCGCCAAGCTGGCCGAAAGCCGGTCGAGCATCGACGGACTGGTCGCAGGCCAGGTCGAGAAGCTGGCCGAGGGCCGAGACATCCTGAAACGTGCGCTGGAAGCCGACCTGCAGAAGCTGTCGGCAAGCCGCGGTGAGGTTGACGACATCATCGCCGGCCATGTCGGCAAGCTGGCCGAAGGCCGCAACATGTTGACCCAGGCGCTGGAAGACGATCTGGCAAAGCTCGCCGACATACGTAAGGACGTCGACCGCTCTCTGTCGGGCCATATCGACCAGATTGCCGGCAGAAGCACCGATATCTCGGCGGCAATCGCTGCCGATGTCGAGAAAATCGAGCAGGCCTTCAGCAAGCAGACCGGCATCATCGAAGAGCGCGCCGGAACCATGGAGCGCGCGTTGTCGGTGGGTGTCGACAATGTCCGCAGCGTGCTTGAAAAGAGCGCCGTCTTCGTTGCCGGCGCGCTGCGCGAGAAGGTGATGGAAGTCACCAGCGCGCTGCACGAACAGGCCGGTGCTGCCTTCAGTGACGCCGACCGCAAGATCGCCGAGCGTGCCGAGCAGACCTCGGCCGCCCTTTTGGCCCGGGCCGAGGACATCGCCCGCACCTTCGAGGACGCGGATCGCCGTCAGCACGCACGTGCCGAGGACACATCGAGCGCCCTGCTTGCTCGCGCCGAGGATACGACGAATGCCTTGCTTGCTCGCGCCGAAGACACAACGAGCGCGCTGCTTGCCCGGCATGACGAGACGTCGAACTCGCTGCTCGCCCGCGCCGAAGAAACGGCCGGACGGCTGGCTGCCCGCGCCGGCGAGATCGCCGGCACGTTCGACGCCGCCGACCAGAAGCTGGTCGCCCGCGCGGTCGAGACGGCGCAGTCGCTGGCCGACCGCGCCGGCGACATCCTGCGTAACTTCGAGGGCGCCGACCAGCGGCTGAGCATGCGCATCGGCGAATCCGCCGAAGCGCTGGCCGCCCGCGCCTCCGACCTCGGCCGCATCTTCGACGCCGCCGACCAGCAGCTGATCTCGCGCATTGCCGAGGGTGCGGACGCACTGTCGGCACGCGCCACCGAGATCAGCCGCATCTTCGACGAGGCCGATCACCGCCTGGTGTCGCGCATCGCCGATTCCACGTCGACCATCGGCGAGCATGCCGACAACATCGTCGGCGCCTTCGCCAGCACCGAGCAGCGTGTTGCCGAACGCGCACGCCAGACCGGCCAGGAACTTGCCGTCCACGCCCGCGAGATGGAGCAGGCTCTTGCCGGCGCCGACGAGCGGCTGGCCGCGAGCGTTGCGTCCGCAGCTTCGCGCGTCGAGGAACAGGTCGCCAACGTCGAGAACCGCCTTCTTTATACGACGGAGACGATGGGTCAGAAGCTCAACGAGCAGGTTTCCAGCGCAGAAGCTCAGCTGATCTCGCGCGCCAACACGATTGCGGAGACTTTTACCGCGGTCGGTCAGCACATCGGCCAGAGCACCAACGACGCTGCCAAGACCATCGGCACCAATACCCGCGAGCTCAACACGATGCTGGCGGCGCGTTCGGCCGAGATGGCGAAGATCCTGGACGAAACCGCGCGGCCGCTGGTCGAGCGCTTCGCCCAGGGCGGCTCGGAACTGCAAAAGAGCATGGAAGAGGTCACCGAACGCGCGACCGAGAAGTTGCGCAGCGAAAATGCCGCCCTCGTCAACGCGCTCGCCAGCCGCACCGCCGAAACGCTGTCGGCCGTCGAAGGCGCGCGCTCGTCGCTCGCCGATAGCGTCGCCGACCTCATCGGCCGCATGAGCGTCTCCAGTTCGCAGCTTGGTGAGCTGATCGAACAGGCGGCGATCAACCTCGGCCAGGTCGACGAACGTCTGAGCGGCAGCACGCAAAGCTTCGCGGCGACCACCGAAAAGGCCGCGCAGACCTTCGCCAGCTCGGCACGCCTGGTCGATTCGAACACCACGCGGCTTACCGAATTGTCGTCGTCGACCCTGCGCGAAGTGGCCTCGATCGCCACCAAGTTCGACGAGCACAGCCGCTTGCTGTCCTCGGCTTCGGATCTGTTGAGCTCGGCGCAGAGCAATCTCGAACACACGCTTGAGCGGCAGTCGTCGCTCGAAGACCTAGCCGTCGGCCTGGTCAAGAAGTCGGAAGACCTCGAGAAGGTCATGCGTTCGTTCGAAAACCTTGTCGGCCAGACGATGCAGAATGCCGAAGGCAAGACGCTGGCATCAGCCGACAAGATCCGCATCGCCATAACGGAAGTGGTCGATTCGGCAACCAGCCGGTTCGCCGACGCGACCGAGGAGATGCGGCGCACCGCAAGCTCGATCAAGAGCGAGCTCGACCTCACCCGCGCCGAGCTCAAGAAGGGCGTCATCGAGATGCCGGAAGAGGCCAAGGAATCGACCTCGGCGATCCGCCGTGCCGTTGCCGAGCAGATCAACGCGCTCAAGGAACTTTCGGATATCGTTGCGAAATCGGGACGCGGCGGCGACAATGCCGAACCGCGCGCCCTGCGCCCGCCGCCGCAGGCGCCAGTGCAGCGCCCGGCCGAGCCGGTACGCCGCCCGCCGCCGGCGCCACAGCCGGAGCGCCCTGCTCCGCAGGCGCCGCTGGGCGGCCTGCGCGGCACGCTCGATATCGAACGTCCTGCCGAAGCACCGCGCCAGCGCGACGCCAACGCCCGTACGCCGCAAGGCGGCTGGGTGCGCGATCTCCTGACCGGGGCATCCCGTGAGGAGGAAGTCGCCAGGCCGGCAGCGCCCGCGGAAGCACCGCGCGCGGCTCCCGCCCAGCGCTCGCCCCTGCATGTCATGGAGTCGCTCAACTCGCTCTCGGTCGATATCGCCCGGGCGATCGACCACGACGCCTCTATCGAGCTGTGGAACCGCTACCGGCGCGGCGAGCGTGACGTGTTCACGCGCCGCCTCTACACGCTCAAGGGCCAGCAGACCTTTGACGAAATCCGCCGCAAATATCAGGCCGAGGCGGAGTTCCGCGCCGCCGTCGACCGCTACTGCGACGATTTCGAGAAGCTGCTCAAGGACGTCTCGCGCAACGACCGCGACAACATCATGGCGCAGACCTACCTGACGTCGGACACCGGCAAGGTCTACACCATGCTGGCCCATGCGAGCGGCCGTTTGCACTAGCTACGATTGCTGCATCAAAATGAAGAAGGCGGGAAATTTCCCGCCTTTTTCGTTTGTCATGGATCGAACAATGACGAGCGCAAAGAACTCAGGCTGCCCTTGCTGGCGCGATGGGCTGCAAGCTATGCCTCCAGCATGAGGAAATACGGTCGCACCTTTCATCTGCCGATATCGGTCGGAGCCACCAGCGACGACAAGGTCATGGCGTCGCTTGAAGGACTAAGGGTGGCTGATCTTGTGGTCACCGAGAAGATGGATGGAGAGAACACAACCCTTCATCGCGATGGCTCTCACGCGCGCAGTCCCGATAGCCGTTATCATCCATCCCGAGACTGGCTGAAGGCATTTGCAGCAAATGTTTCACCGCAACTTGCTGACGATGAACGGATTGTCGGCGAGAACCTCTATGCCCGACATTCGGTTGCGTATGATGCGCTGCCGTCATTTTTTCTTGGCTTTGCATGGATCATCGGGACCGAGATTCAACCGTGGGATTTGACCCTGGCCCGGTTTGAGGAACTGGGCATCACTCCTGTTCCCACGCTCTATCGTGGGCCTTTCAGCCCCAACCTCTTCGATAATCTGGCTGCGTCCCTGGATAAGGCCAAGCAAGAAGGCTTTGTGGCTAGGGTTGCCGAAGCATTTGCTGAGGCAGACATGCCCATTCGCATGGGCAAATATGTACGGGCAGGACATGTCCAGAGTGAAACCCACTGGATGAAGGCAGTCACCAACCGTCTGGCAGGCGGCTAAGGTTCCTGGGTCTCAAGCGCCTCGCCGGGTTCCCTCAGATCACCGAGTCCGTCCAGCTCACGATATCCTTCGCCGCCTCGCCGAAGGCGCTGTCGAGCGCGTTGACATAGGCCGGATTGCCGCTGCCGGAGACGGGAGCGGATGCGGTAAAGCTTTTGGAGGCGCGCACCTCGCCGTTGCGGTCGTTCAGGATGCGTACGAAGAGATTGACCTCGGCATGCTCGCCGCCATTGACGCGGACTTCGAAGGAGCGGATCTCGACGATCAACTGGTAGTCGATCGCCAGCCCCTCGCCCGGCTTGCCGACGCCGGCAAAGCTGCCGGAGCGCTGGAAGGTTTCGGCGAGCCTCGCCTGCACGATCAGCGGCAGCCGGTCGGCCCATTGCGCGCCCTTGAGATACTGGATCGAGCGATCTGACGGCTTGATGACGATGTTCTGGCTGTCCAGCGCCTTGAGCGCGGATGGCTGGGCGATCAGGATCTGGCGGCGGCTGTGGCCATGGGCGTCGATCGACGGGGCGGACAGCTCGAACGTATCGAGTGGCGCCGGCTTGCCTCCCAATGCCGCGCAACCAGCCAGCGTCAGGCCAAGCAAAACGGCCGCCGATTTATACCCACCCAACCCGAACGTCACGCGTGATCCCCACTGTCCCCGGATCGTATGATGAATCCGCATCCGCGGTCCATGTAATTGCTGCGGGCGGGCACGGAAGTCAACGCCGTGCCCTGCCATCGAACTGCCGGACCTCGCCGTCGCCGCCCGACAGGATGCGCTGCGGGTTGCGGCTGAGATCGGTCACCGCCTCTTCGATGCGACTGATCGAACGCCGGCTGTCCTGGACCAGCGCCTCGACATTCGACAGGCCCTGGCCCGAGAAGCGCGCAATATTGTCGGTGATCGTGCCAAGCCGGGCGTTCAGCGTGTCGGCGACCTGCTTGAACGACTTCAGCGTGTCCCTGGCATCGGCCATGACGCCGTCGGCCTGGCCCGAACCGAGCAGCGTATCGACCCTTTTCAGGATGCCGTCGACGCGCACCGAGGCATCGTTGAGGCGCGACGCAAGCTGTTTGGCGTCCTTGATCGTCTCGTCGATGTCGTCGGCCCGGTCGGCGAACTTGTCGGTCACCTTGGCGATGTCGGCGGCGGCCTTGTTGGCGTTTTCGCTGGCCTTCTGAATGTTGGCGAGCGCCACGCGCACTTGTGCCGGATCGATGCCGTCGAGCACATTGTCGACCTTTGCCAGCGTGCCTTGCGTGCGCTTGGCGAAATCGTTGACCGAGCCGACCGCGGTATCGACGTTCTTGATCACGCCGTCGAGCTGTCCGCTGGTCTCCTTCAGATTGGCGGTGACGGCGTCCACATTGGCGACGATGCTCTTGATCTTGTCCTTGTCGACGGCATTGAGCAGGCCTTCGGCAGCCTTCAGTGTGCCGTCGAGCTTGCCGGAAACACCCTTCAACTCGTCCGACAGCGCGCTGACGGCGGTCAGGAACTTGTCGATGCCGTCGGCATTCCTGGCCAGCGCATCGGAAAATGTCTGGGCGTTCTTGACGGTCTGGGTCAGCGGCCCGCGCACATCCCTGGTGAAACCTTCGAGTTCGGAAAGCACCTTGTCGGCACGGGTGAAGATATTCTGCGCCGTCTGCAGCAGGTTGGTGACCGCCGATGGATTGGCGACGATCTCGGCGGTCCTGCCTTCCTTTGCCGCCTCTTCCAGCAGATTTGGTTCCTTTGGATCGGCGCCCTTCAATTCGATGTTGACCTGGCCGGCAAGGCTGGCGATGCCGATATCGGCCTGCGTCGATTTGGTGAGCGGCGTTGTCTGGTCGATCTCGGTCGTAGCAATGGCGGCATTGGGGTCATTGCGGTCGAAATAGACGCGCTTGACCACCCCGACCTTGACGCCGTTGAACAGCACCAGACTGCCGGGGCCGAGGCCGGAGGCCGAACCCTGAATGCGCACGCGCAGCTCCGCCGTCTCGCCGCGATCACCGATCTGGGCGGTCCAATAGACGAACCCGAACGCCGCCAGGATTGCAGCCAGGGTGAAAATGCCGACAATTACGTAGTTGGCTCTGGTTTCCATTGCCCCACTTATGTCTATGCGCGCGCGGCAAGATCAAGTTGCCGAGCCCGTTTTCCGCGGAAATAGGATTTGACCCACGGTTCTTCGCTTTTCAGCATGTCGTCGATCGTGCCTTCGACCAGGATTTTCTTGTTGCCGAGCACCGCCACGCGGTCGCAAGCGGTAAACAGCGTGTCGAGATCGTGCGTCACCATATAGACCGTCAAATCCATCGTATCGCGCAGCTTGACCACTAGTTCGTCGAATTCGGACGCGCTGATCGGGTCGAGGCCGGAAGTCGGCTCGTCGAGGAAGACGATGTCGGGGTCGAGCGCCAGCGCCCGCGCCAGGGCGGCGCGCTTGATCATGCCGCCCGAAAGCTCCGAGGGAAATTTTTGCGCGGCGTCCGGCGGCAGGCCGACCAGTTCGATCTTGAGCAAGGCCAGCTCGTCCATCAGTTTCTTCGGCAGATCGAGATATTCGCGCATCGGCACCTGCACGTTTTCCTGCACGGTCAACGCCGAAAACAGGGCGCCGTGCTGGAAAAGCACGCCAAGCCGCATATCGATGCGCAACCGTTCGATGTCGCTGGCCTTTTCGAGGTCGAGACCAAACAGCTTGATCGTGCCGGACTGCTTGTGCAGCAGGCCGAGAATCGTGCGCAGCAGCACCGATTTGCCGGCGCCCGAGGCGCCGACGAAACCGAGGATTTCGCCGCGCTTGATGTCGAGCGCCAGTTTGTCGAGGATCAGCTTGTCGTCCAGGGCAACGGTGATGTCGCGCACCGACAGCACGATATCGCTTTCGCCCGTTCCCTGCATAGCCTTGGTCGCCTTTGAGTTTCTGCGCATCATGTCAGAACTCGATCGATGCGTAGAAGATGGCGAAAAGGCCATCGAGGATGATGACGACGAAGATCGACTTCACCACCGAGGCGGTGACGTGCAGACCCAGCGATTCGGCGCTGCCGCCGACCTTCATGCCTTCAACGGAAGCAATGGTGCCGATGATCATGGCCATGAACGGCGCCTTGATCAGCCCGGCGAAGATGGTGCTGATATCGATCGCGCCGCGCAGCCGGTCGATGAAGGCCGTCGGCGCAATACCGGAATAAAGCCAGGCGGCTAGGATGCCGCCGCCAAGAGCGGCAAAATTGGCGACGATGGTGAGACAGGGCAGCGCGATCACCAGCGCCACCAGGCGCGGAAACACCAGCACGCCGATCGGGTTGAGGCCGATGACCTTCAGCGCGTCGACCTCTTCGCGCATCTTCATCGAGCCGATCTCGGCGGTGATGGCGCTGCCGGAGCGGCCGGCGATCATGATGGCGGTCATCAGCACACCGAGTTCGCGCAGGATCAGCACGCCGACCAGATCGACAACGAAAATGTTGGCGCCGAAATAATTGAGCTGGTAGGCGCCCTGCTGGGCGACGATGGCGCCGACGATCGCCGACATCAGCACCACCACGGGGATGGCGCCGACCCCCATGCGATCGATCTGGTTGAAGATCGCCGCCGGATTGATGGCATGGCCGCGCCCGAGCTTCATCTGGGCGCCGCCGATGGTGGCGCCGAGGATGTTCATCGAGGCGAGGAAATCGTCGCGCATCTCATAGATGCGGCGGCCGACCGCCTCCAGCCCGCGGAGGATGATGTTGGGGCGCCGGACGCCGCGCGATTCGGGCTCGCGCCGGACAGCTTCGCCAACGGCGCCGAGCAGGATCGAGGCGACATCGCTTTGCCCCTGCATCTTGATCTCGACACCCTTCTTTTCGAAGACACTGACCAGGCGATCGATCAGCCAGGCGCCGGCGGTGTCCATCTTCTCGATGTGGGAAAGATCCAAAGCGAGCGTCTGGAAGCCTTTGCGCTGCTCGATCTTGCGCATCTCGGCGTCGATCAGCGCCACTGTCGTTGTCGTCCAGATTCCAGAGAAAGCGCAGCCGAGGACGCCGCCCTCCTCGCCGACCGCAACGCGGGGCTGGTGGTCGGCCTCCTTGGCGGCGTTGCCGCTTGCGTCGCGTTTGCCGATGGTCAACATGGCGTCCTGTTTAGCCTGACGGGTCGTACCTGTCGATTTGCCGACGACGCGTTGTCGCATAGCCGGAGCAGAAAATTATGGCGCGTGTCATTTCGGTTGAGGCCGAGCGTTTTCCCATTGCCGGCACCTTCACCATCTCGCGCGGGTCGAAGACCGAAGCCGAAGTCATTACCTGCACGATCAGCGATGGGGACAATCGCGGATGGGGCGAATGCGTCCCCTACAAGCGCTATGGCGAGACCATGGAGGGGGTGCGCGACGCCACCGAGGCCATGCGCCGGCAGATAGAAGGCGGCATCAGCCGCAAGGACCTGCTCGATGCGATGCCGGCGGGTGCTGCCCGCAACGCCATCGATTGCGCCTTGTGGGACCTGGAGGCCAAGATCAGCGGCGTTGCGGTCGCAGACGCCATCCACGCTGTGCCCTTGTCGGCGCTGGTGACGGCCTACACGCTGTCGCTGGGCGAGCCGGAGGCGATGGCGGCGCAAGCCCGCGCCAATGCCGGGCGGCCGCTGCTCAAGGTCAAGATCGGCGGCGACAACGACTTGGCCCGCATCCGCGCCGTGACCGAAGCGGCGCCCGACAGCCGCATCATCCTCGACGCCAATGAAGGCTGGACCGATGCCAACATCATCGAGAATCTCGCTTTCGCCGCCGAACATGGGATAGCCCTGATCGAACAGCCGCTTCCCGCCGGCCATGATGCCATCCTGCGCCACATCGCGCATCCGCTGCCGATCTGCGCAGACGAAAGCGTCCACGAGGCGAAGGACCTCGAAGCGCTTGTCGGCCTCTATGACGCCGTCAACATCAAGCTCGATAAATCCGGCGGTCTGACCGCCGCCCTTACCCTTCGCAACCGCGCCCGGGAGCTGGGATTCGGCGTGATGGTCGGCTGCATGGTCGGCACGTCGCTGGCGATGGCGCCGGCTGTGTTGCTTGCACAGGGCGCCGAGTTCGTCGACCTCGATGGCCCGCTGCTGCTTGCCCGCGACCGCCAGCCCGGGCTCGTCTACCAGGGGTCGCTGGTGTCACCGCCTGACAGGATGCTGTGGGGCTGAACGCGCGGCGAGCCCGATCAGCGCCAGGCCGATGATGGCGATCGGGATCATCGCCAGGAAGCCGTCGACGCCGTAGCGCTCGTAAAGCGGGCCGGACGCCAGCGTCACCGCCGCCATGAAGAAGCCGTTGAAGAAATAGGCAATGCCTTGCGCCGCACCCGTGCGCTCTTCCGAAACCGTTTCGCCGATCATCTTCTGCAGGCCGATCAACACCATCGCCACCGACACCGAATGCAGGGTCTGGACGCCGAAGAAACCGGCGACGCCAAGCCCGAGTGGCCAGATCAGCGGAAAGGCGATCCAGCGCACGATGGAGCCGACGCCGGCGATCAGCATCACCTTGACGACCGAGACAGAGGCAAAAATACGGTTGAAAAACACGAACATGCAGACCTCGGCCACCACGCCCCAGGCCCACAGCAGGCCAACGACGGAATCGCTGATGCCGACCGATTTCCAGTAGATGGAGACAAAGCCGTAGAGGAAGGCATGGCTGGCGGTGATGATGCCGACGCCGAGGGTGAAATACAGGAAATACGGATTGAGAAGGCTCGGCGCCTGATGCTGGATGTCGGCGGCCGAAAGCGGCGAAGCCCGGCGCGGGCGGCCAAGCCGCGGCGCCAGCAATCCGGCGACGAGCGCGGCAGACAATGCCGCAAAGATGATTACCGGCACGGCCTGCGGGCTCGTCCAGGCCAGGATAAAGCCGCCTGCCACGTTGGCGCAGAGATAGGAGATCGAGCCCCATTTGCGCATCGCGGTGTAGTTCGAGCCGAAGCGGCGCACGCCCGACAGCGCGAGCGAATCGGCGATCGGCGAATGCGGCGTCCACACCACCGTCAGCGCCAGCGATACGGCAAGCACCGCCGCATAGGTGGGAGTGAGGAAATAGCCGGCGGAAAGCACCATCGTCGCGGCCACCAGCGCAATATAGACATCGGCCCTGTCCTTCGCCCGGTCCGCCAGCGCGGTCAGCAGCGGCGTCGTCACCACGCGCAGGAACATCGGCGCCGCCAGGATGATGGCGATCTGCTCGGCGTGGAAACCCTGGGCATGCAGCCACAGCGGGAAATAAGGCACATGCGTTCCCAGCGACACGAACAATGTCGCGAAGATCAGGCTCATGCGCAGTTCGAAATGGCGCGGCTTGACGAGTTGTTCAGGCGAGAGCGGCGGCAGCGACATGAATCGATCCAATTACGCTGCACAAAGGGCTGCAACGCAGATCGATCCCTTAACATGCGCGAAAGCGGTCCGAAACTGCCTGGACCGTTCGATTAACAGGAGGGTTATGCCGCTTCGACGACCCTGTCTTCGATCAGCAAGGGGATGAACGGCTCGTCCGGTGCTTCGGGCAGCACCAGCGCCCAGTGGATGATCTCCATCTTGCCGTCGAAATGTTCGACCACCGCCGTGCAGCTCTCCACCCAGTCGCCGGTGTTGATGTACTGCACATCCTCATAAGTCTCGATCGCGGCGTGATGGATGTGGCCGCAGATGACGCCGTCGACATGCGAGCGGCGGGCCTCCTCGGTCAGCACCGTCTGGAACGAACCGATGAAGTTCACCGCCTTCTTGACCTTGACCTTGGCCCAGGACGAGAACGACCAGTAGGGAAGGCCGAGCATATGGCGGAGCCTCGTCACCACGCGGTTGACCACCATCGCGGCGTCATAGGCGTAGTCGCCGAGGTAGGCCAGCCAGCGTGCATTGTGGACGACGGTATCGAACTGGTCGCCGTGGATGACCAGCAGGCGCCTGCCATCGGCGGTTTCGTGGATGGCGCGGTCGGCAACGACGATGCCGCCGAAATGCACGCCTTGGAACTGACGCGCGAATTCGTCGTGATTACCGGCGATATAGGTGATCGAGGTGCCCTTGCGCGCCTTGCGCAGCAGTTTCTGGACGACGTCATTGTGACTCTGCGGCCAATGCCAGCTGCGCCGCAGCCGCCAGCCGTCGACGATATCACCGACGAGATAGATGATATCGGCGTCGTGATACCGCAGGAAATCGATCAGGAACTCGGCCTTGGCCGCCTTCGATCCGAGATGCAGGTCGGATATGAACATGCTGCGGAAAGTGCGGGTTTCTGTACCGGACATCAGATCGTCACCGTTGCTTTCGCGCAGGCTATGCCCCGATTCATGCAACAACCGTATGACGGTTGCGATTGGGCCAGCCAAAGGGCTAGCGTGCCGCGCCAATCACAGGAGAAAATCGTCATGGATCTCGGCATCAAGGGCAAGAAGGCCATCGTCTGCGCATCGAGCAAGGGGCTGGGCCGCGGCTGCGCCATGGCGCTGGCCGAGGCCGGCTGCGATCTCGTCGTCAACGGCCGCAATGCCGAGCTGCTGGCAAAAACCGCAGCCGAACTGCGCGAACGCTACGGCGTGAAGGTGACCGAGATCGTCGGCGACGTCTCGAAACCCGAGGTGCAGAAGGCAATCCTGGCCGCCTGCCCCGACCCGGATATCCTGGTCAACAACAATGGCGGCCCGCCCTTGCGCGATTTCCGCGAACTCGACCGCGCAAAGATCCTCGAAGGCGTGACGCAGAACATGGTGACGCCGATCGAACTGGTGCAGGCCGTCATCGACGGCATGGCCATGCGCGGCTTCGGCCGCATCGTCAACATCACCTCGCTGTCGGTCTACGTCCCGATTCCCGGCCTCGATCTGTCGTCCGGCGCGCGAGCCGGGCTGACCTCGTTCCTGGCCGGCGTGGCGCGCACGGTGATCGACCGCAACGTCACCATCAACAGCCTGCTGCCGGGCAAGCTCGACACCGACCGGCTGCGCGGCCCGCATGAGGCCGGCACGATGGAAGACCCGGCAGCGGCCGCAGCGCGCAAGACCCGCATCAGCGCCGACGTTCCGGCCAAGCGGCTCGGCACGCCGGAAGAGTTCGGCCAGATCTGCGCCTTTCTGTGCTCGGCCCATGCCGGTTATCTCACCGGCCAGAACATCCCGGTCGATGGCGGCCTCTATGTCAGCGCGTTCTGAAGGGCTCAGTGCATCCTCAGCAGGATTTCCGCGCAACCGTTTGAAATAATTCGGTCTTTTCGGCCCCGGTTGTTTTAGCCGCCCTTGCGTTATTTGGCGTCGCGAAAAACCATTTTTGCGTGCTAAAAGGCTGCAAAGCAGGTTTGAGGGAGCGGCCGCATGGAAGGCGAGAACAAGAAAACGGCACGTTCGGACCTCGACGAAGCCGCCCTCTACTTCCACAAGCATCCAAGGCCGGGAAAGCTCGAGATTCAGGCAACCAAGCCGCTCGGCAACCAGCGCGATCTGGCGCTGGCCTATTCGCCGGGTGTTGCCGCGCCCTGCCTCGAAATCCGCGACAATCCGGCAACCGCGGCCGATTATACAGCGCGCGCCAATCTGGTCGGCGTCGTCTCCAACGGCTCGGCCGTGCTCGGGCTCGGCAATATCGGCCCGCTCGCCTCCAAGCCGGTGATGGAAGGCAAGGCGGTGCTGTTCAAGAAATTCGCCGGCATCGACGTCTTCGACATCGAGATCGACGCGCCGGGCATAGAGCGCATGGTCGAGACGATCTCGGCGCTGGAGCCGACTTTCGGCGGCATCAATCTCGAGGACATCAAGGCGCCCGAATGCTTCGAGGTCGAGGCGCAGTTGAAGGCCCGCATGGGCATTCCCGTCTTCCATGACGACCAGCATGGCACCGCCATCATCGTCGCCGCCGCCGTGCTCAACGGGCTGGAATTCGCCGGCAAGACCATTTCCGACATCAAGATCGTCACCTCAGGCGCCGGTGCGGCAGCGCTCGCCTGCCTCAACCTGTTGGTCTCGCTTGGCGCCAAGGTAGAGAATATCTGGGTCACCGACCGCTTCGGCGTCGCCTACAAGGGCCGCACCGACGAGATGGATCGCTGGAAAGACCCCTATGTGAAGGACACCGAGGCGCGCACGCTGGCCGATGTGATCCCTGGCGCCGACGTTTTTCTCGGCCTGTCGGCCGCCGGCGTGCTGAAGCCGGAATTGCTTGATCATATGGCGCCTAAGCCGTTGATCCTGGCGCTGGCCAACCCCAATCCCGAGATCATGCCGGAGGTCGCGCGCGCCGCCCGTCCCGACGCGATGATCTGCACCGGCCGTTCCGATTTTCCCAATCAGGTCAACAACGTGCTTTGTTTTCCTTACATCTTCCGCGGTGCGCTGGACTGCGGCGCCAGCGCCATCAACGAGGAGATGAAGATGGCCGCGGTCCGGGCGATTGCTGCCCTTGCCCGCGAGGAACCATCCGACGTCGCCGCCCGTGCCTATTCCGGCGAGACGCCGATCTTCGGACCCGACTTCCTGATCCCCTCGCCCTTCGACCCCCGCCTGATCCTGCGCATCGCGCCGGCGGTGGCCAAGGCTGCCTGCGACACCGGCGTCGCGACAAGGCCGATCACCGACTTCGCCGCCTATATCGACCAGCTCAACCGCTTCGTCTTCCGCTCCGGCCTGGTGATGAAGCCGGTGTTTTCGTCGGCCAAGGCGTCGACCGCCAAGCGCGTCATCTATGCCGACGGCGAGGATGAGCGCGTGTTGCGCGCAGCCCAGGTGGTGCTGGAGGAAGGCATTGCCGAGCCGATCCTGATCGGCCGCCCGCATGTCATCGAGGTCAGGCTGAAGCGCTACGGCCTGCGTATCAAGCCGGGCGTCGATTTCGGCCTGATCAACCCTGAGGACGATCCGCGCTACCGCCATTATGTCGACCTGTTGATCGAGCTTGCCGGCCGGCGCGGCGTGACGACGGAGGCCGCGCGCACCATGGTGCGCACCGACAATACGGTGATTGCGGCACTGGCGCTGAAGCGCGGCGATGCCGACGCCATGATCTGCGGCCTCGAGGGCCGTTTCGAGCGGCATCTGCGCAATGTGACGCTGGTCATCGGACCACGCGCAGGCGTCAAGGACCGCGACCTGTCGACGCTGTCGATGCTGATCTCGCAACGCGGCATCATCTTCCTCACCGACACCCATGTCTCGGTCGACCCGACGGCCGAGGAGATCGCCGAAATGACCATTCTGGCGGCCGAGGAAATCCAGCGCTTCGGCATCGAGCCGAAGGCGGCGCTGCTGTCGCATTCGGATTTCGGCTCGCGCGATTCTCCCAGCGCGCTGAAGATGCGGCAGGCGGCGGCGATCCTGGCGCGCGTTGCGCCCGACCTGCAATGCGACGGCGAGATGCATGCCGATTCAGCCCTATCGGAGCATCTGCGCCAGCGCGTCTATCCGCATTCGCGGCTGAAGGGCGAAGCCAATCTCCTGGTGTTCCCCAACCTCGACTCCGCCAACATCACGCTGACCGCGCTGCGCACGATGATGGACGCGCTGCATGTCGGTCCGATCCTGCTTGGCACCGACAAGCCGGCGCATATTTTAACGCCGTCGGTGACGTCGCGCGGCGTCGTCAATATGACGGCGCTGGCGGTGGTCGAGGCGGCGCACAAGGCGCAGGCGGTGGTTCATTTCGGCTGAGTTTCTCACGCAGGCGCGAAGCGGTAATGCCCGGTCTGCTTGAAGGCGAACAGCGTGTCCTCCTCGCGGGCGCCCGACCCGATATTGTGGATGACCAGCGCTCGTTCCGGCACGTCCGCCGAGCGTTCGGATGAGACGATGACGATGTGCGGCATGTTGCCGGGCAGCATCTGGGTGACGATATCGCCCGGCTGAAAGTCGGGAGGATACTCGCTGGCGGGCAAGGAAACTCCGTTGCGCCCGAAAAATGCGGCAAGATTGCCGACCCGTCGGTGGTCGATGTTTCGATCGGTCGCTTTCAGACCCCAGGTCTTGGGATAGGCGGCGAAATTGGCCGCCATATCCTCATGCACCAGCTTCTGCAGGTCGAGCTCGAAGGCGCGGCGATAGGCGCGCACGATGACGTCCGTGCACACGCCTCGATCCGGCGCGACATCGCCGCCGGGATAGTCGAGGCGGACATAGGCCGGGTCGTATAAGGTGGTGACGCCAATCTGCTCACGCGCGGCTTCGACCAATTTGCTGCGCCAGTCCGGAGCGGCTGGATTTCCCTGCGCCCGGGCGGCGGGCGCCGCCAGGCACAACAGACCGAACTGCAGCGCAGTTCGGCGGCTAATCGCGATCATGCCAGCTCCCGGGGCATTGCTGGATCGTGGGATATTCCGGGGCGATTGCGCCTTTTTCATGCAGCGGTGAGACCGCACAGTTGCCGCTATCCAAACCCCTCCTGCAACGCGTCTATGGGCTAAGACCATCTTTGGTTGTAGATTGAGGGAACGGTTAACCGCGAATCCGGTAGACAGGCAGGCAAGCGGGGTTCGGGCAATGACGGGCGGACGATGGAGGCTGAAGCATCTGGCTGCGCTGCTCGGCGCGCTTGTGCTTTCGGCCGTCGCCACCACTGAACCGCAGGCCGCCTCCCGCGTTTGCCGTCAACTGGAAGCCGAGCTTGCTTCTTCATCGAATGGCGGCGGCAATTCCAGCATGGTGCGGAAGTATGACAAGGCCATCTCCCGCCAGTTCGAACAGCTATCAAAGGTGCGCGGTCGTGCGAGCGATGCGAATTGCGGGTTTTCGCTGTTTTCGCGCAATGTCAGCCAATGTGCTGCGCTGAACAACAGCATCGATCGCATGAACGCCAATCTCGATGCGTTGCAAGCCAAGCGCGCGCAGCTTGCCGGCGGCGGCTTGCGGCGCGACCGCGGCCGCATCCTGGCCGCGCTCGACGCCAATGGCTGCCGTGACGAGCCCGCGCCGCGCCGGGAGCCGCTGCAGGAAGCCAGCCGCGAACCCGACGACGGCAATCTGTTCGACCAGCTTTTCGGCGGCAACCGGCAGATCGACACGCTCGATCAGCCCGATGATCCCGGCGAGGAGCGCAATGTGCGCCGGGTGCTCAATCAGCCCGGCGTGCCGGATTTCCCGACGGTCGGCGGCGAGTTCCATACGAGCTGCGTGCGCACCTGCGACGGCTATTTCTTCCCGATGTCGAACTCGGCTTCGCTCGGCGATTTCGAGCGCGACCAGAAGAATTGCGAATCGAGCTGCCCCGGCACCGAAATGCAGGTGTTCTATTCGCGCGGCATGGAAGACGATTCGGCCAACATGACGTCGTCGGTGACCGGCAGGCCCTACAGCGAGTTGCCGACCGCCTATCTCTACAAACAGCCCAACATGTCGCGGCCGCTGGCTTGTGGCTGCAATGCGCAGGCCGGAAATTTCGAGATCATCGGCGGCAACCCGCCACCGCCCGAGCAATCGCAGCCTGATACCGAGACAACGCCATTCATTCCGGTGCCGGCGGCCAAACCCGATCCGGGCGCGGATCCGGAGACGCTGGCCAATATGCAGGGCGGGCTCGACCGCGCTGCCATCAAGCGCCTTGCCGTCAAACCGGTGGTGTCGCCAGTGTCGCTGATCCCGCCGGACCAGCGCAAGGTCAGGGTCGTCGGGCCAACGTTCCTTCCCGACCCAGCAGCGGCAATAGATCTGCAAGCTCCGGCCCGGAAGCAAGTCCGGTAAGCGCCAGTCTCAGCGGCATGAACAGCGCCTTGCCCTTGCGGCCGCTGGCTTCCCTGATCCTGGCCGTCCAGTCTTTCCAGACCGTACCGGTCCACGGCTCTTCCGGCAACAGGTCGAAGGCCTGCTGCAGGAAGTCGCGATCCTCGTCGGAAAATTCCGGCGCGGGCTGCGGGCCGTCGGCAAGGATGCGCCACCAGCCGACCGCGTCGCTCAGCCGGTCGAGATTGCCGCGCACCGCCAGCCAGAACGGCTCGGCCTTGTCGCCGGAGATGCCGAGCACGATCAGCCGATCCCGCGCCTCGGAAAACGGCATGTGGTGCATGAGCGCACGATTGAGCACGAACAGCTCGTCCGGGTCGAATTTGGCCGCCGATTTCGACGTGGCGGCGGGATCGAAGCGCGCGGCCAGTGCCGGCATGTCATGCACCGCCGCGACATTTTCCGAGGTGCCGACAAGGACGGCCAGCGAAGCCACAGCCATCGGTTCGATGCCCTCCTCGCGCAGGCTTTCGATCGACAGCGCACCGCTGCGCTTCGACAGGCCCTCGCCCGAGGCCGTGGTCAAGAGATTGTGGTGGCCGAAGACAGGCGGCTCGGCGCCCAATGCCTTGAACAGCGCGATCTGCACGCCGGTGTTGGTGACGTGGTCGTCGCCGCGGATAACATGACTGACCCCCATCTCGATATCGTCGACGACCGAAGGCAGCGTGTAGAGATAAGTGCCGTCCTCGCGCCGCAGCACCGGATCGGACAGTGAGGCCAGATCGACGGTTTCCTCGCCGCGCACCAGATCGTTCCAGTGGATTTCGGTGCGTTCGGGCTGCAGCGGATCGCTGCTGAAATTCGGCAGCAGAAAGCGCCAGTGCGGCCGGCGGCCATCGGAGCGGTATTCGGCGATCTGCTGCTGCGAAAGCGCCAGCGCCTCGCGGCCATAGACCGGCGGCAGGCCGCGCGTGCGGCGCACCTTGCGGCGCAGGTCGAGTTCTTCGGGGGTCTCGTAGCAGGGATAGACAACGCCGGCTCTCTGCAGCCGCTCCACCGCCGCGTCGTAAGTTTCGAAGCGCCGCGACTGGTATTCGGTGGCGTCGGGAAAAATCCCCAGCCAGTGCAGGTCGTAGAGGATGGCGTCGGAAAATTCCTGCCTCGAGCGGGCAATGTCTGTGTCGTCGAAGCGCTGGATGAAACGGCCCTTGTTGTTCATGGCAAACAGCCAGTTGAACAAGGCGGTGCGGGCATTGCCGATATGAATGCGGCCGGTTGGTGAGGGGGCAAAACGGACGGTAACTGTCATGGGCGGGGCGTAACGGATGCTCTTGGAATTGACAAGACGCGCCCCCGCGCGACGCCAAAGACATAATGCACGCCAGCTAAAATGAAAAGGCTGTGAGCCAGAATCCGGCCGGGCCTGTCTCGGGTGAACCGCTCACCAGCGGTCCACGCCGGCAGAATCGGGCTTCCCTCAGCCGCTTTTTGTCCCCGTTATCCACATATGTGACACACAAGATGTTGGGGTCACAAAAGCTACGCAAACGAATCCTTGACGACGCAAACCGAGTCGCCTTTTATGTGCCATGTGCTCTTGTTGAGGGCGCGACCGGAGAGTTTCGAGCCCGGTCATTTTTCCCGGATTTTGTGCGTTTTGGCCATGATTTCCGCCTGTTTACGAGGCTGGCGGAAGCGTTGGATCGTGGGGGCTTCGGGAGCGAAAAGGGAGATTTGTCGGACTGGAATAAATTGTCTGTTAACACTATATTTAGTGTTTGCAGGCAGGTTCGACGCTAGATAGTGTGAATTTCCCTCGGTCGAGGGAATCGAGGAAAAATTCAGTTTTGAGGGACCCCGCAGGGTTCGGCGCAGAGTTGGAACAGCGGCTTCGTAAGAAGCTCGACCAGCAAGGCGACGAAGACTGCCACAAGGAGAGCCGGTGTTTTCGAACGCCGGCAGACGGCGGACATGCGCGTTTCGCATTGGGGGCAGAAATCCCCGGGGAAAAGCGCTATATATAGACAAAAGGGACCGGACCAATGCGCATCGAGCGTCGTTTCACCAAGCCAGGCCAATCAGCTTACGCGGAGATCGAATTCCGCAAGGCGCTTTCGGAGATCAAGAATCCGGACGGCTCGGTGGTGTTCCGCTTGGACAATATCGATGTGCCGGCGCAGTTCTCGCAGGTTGCCGCCGACATCCTGGCGCAGAAGTATTTCCGCAAGGCCGGCGTGCCCGCGCGCCTGAAGAAGGTCGAGGAGAACGACGTCCCCTCCTTCCTGTGGCGCTCCGTCGCCGACGAGGCCGAGCTTGCCAAGCTGCCGGAAGCCGAGCGCTACGGTTCCGAAATCGACGCCCGCCAGGTCTTCGACCGGCTGGCCGGCACCTGGACCTATTGGGGCTACAAGGGCGGCTACTTCAAGTCGGAAGAAGACGCGAGCGCCTTCCGCGACGAACTCGCCTATATGCTCGCCACCCAGCGCGTTGCGCCGAACTCGCCGCAATGGTTCAACACCGGCCTGCACTGGGCCTACGGCATCGATGGTCCGAGCCAGGGCCACTATTATGTCGACCCGTTTACCGGCAAGCTGACCAAGTCGAAGTCCTCCTACGAGCATCCGCAGCCGCATGCCTGTTTCATCCAGGGCGTGCAGGACGATCTCGTCAACGAAGGCGGCATCATGGACCTGTGGGTGCGCGAAGCGCGCCTGTTCAAATACGGCTCGGGCACCGGCTCCAATTTCTCCATGCTGCGCGGCGAAGGCGAAAAGCTGTCGGGCGGCGGCCGTTCGTCCGGCCTGATGAGCTTCCTCAAGATCGGCGACCGCGCGGCGGGCGCCATCAAGTCGGGCGGCACCACGCGTCGTGCAGCCAAGATGGTCATTGTCGACGCCGACCATCCCGATATCGAGGAATTCATCGACTGGAAAGTCAATGAAGAGCAGAAGGTGGCGTCGCTGGTCACCGGCTCCAAGATCGTGAAAAAACATCTCGAAGCGATCATGAAGGCCTGCATCAATTGCGAAGGCCATGATGACGACTGTTTCGACCCGGCGCTCAACTCCGCGCTGAAGCGCGAGATCAAGGCGGCCAAGAAGTCGGCCGTGCCCGAGAACTACATCTACCGCGTCATCCAGTTCGCCAAGCAGGGCTACACCTCGATGTCGTTCAAGACCTACGACACCGATTGGGATTCCGACGCCTACCTCACCGTCTCCGGCCAGAACTCCAACAATTCGGTGTCGCTGAAGGACAATTTCCTGCGCGCCGTCGAGGACGATGCCGACTGGCACCTGACCGCCCGCAAGGATGGCAAGGTGTTGAAGACGCTGAAGGCACGCGACCTCTGGGAAAAGATCGGCTACGCCGCCTGGGCTTCGGCCGATCCGGGCCTGCATTTCAACACGACGATGAACGACTGGCACACCTGCGCTTCGGCCGGTGCGATCCGGGCCTCGAACCCGTGCTCGGAATACATGTTCCTCGACGACACGGCCTGCAACCTGGCCTCGATTAACCTCCTGCCCTACCGCAATGCCGACGGCACCATCGACATCGCCGCCTACGAGCACACGGTGCGGCTGTGGACCGTCGTTCTGGAAATCTCGGTGATGATGGCGCAGTTCCCGTCGAAGGAGATCGCCAAGCAGTCGTACGAATACCGCACGCTTGGCCTCGGCTACGCCAATATTGGCGGCCTCTTGATGACGTCGGGCATTCCCTATGACTCCGACGAGGGCCGCGCCATCTGCGCCGCACTCACCGCCATCATGACCGGCATTGCCTATGCCACCTCGGCCGAGATGGCCGGCGAGCTCGGCGCCTTCGCCGATTACGACCGCAATGCGCAGAACATGCTGCGCGTCATGCGCAACCATCGCCGTGCCGCCTATGGCGAGAAACAGGGCTACGAGAAGCTCGCCGTCAATCCGGTGCCGCTGGTCGCGTCCGACCTGAAGCAGCAGGAATTGGCCACGCACGCCAAGGCTGCCTGGGACCGCGCCATCGAACTCGGCGAAGAGCATGGCTACCGCAATGCGCAGGCGACCGTGATTGCGCCGACCGGCACGATCGGCCTGGTTATGGATTGCGATACCACCGGCATCGAGCCCGACTTCGCGCTGGTGAAGTTCAAGAAGCTTGCCGGCGGCGGCTATTTCAAGATCATCAACCGCGCCGTGCCGGAAGCGCTGCGCACACTGGGTTACTCAGAAAGCCAGATCGCCGAGATCGAGGCCTATGCGGTCGGTCACGGCAACATGAACCAGGCGCCGGCGGTCAACCCCGGCTCGCTCAAGGCGAAGGGCTTCACCGACGACAAGATCGCGGCGCTCAATGCAGCACTGAAGTCGGCCTTCGACATCAAGTTCGTCTTCAACCAGTGGACGCTCGGCGCCGACTGGGTGAAGGAGACGTTCGGCTTCACCGATGAGCAGCTCAACGACTTCTCGTTCGAGATGCTGCCGGCGCTCGGCTTCTCCAGGAAGGACATCGAAGCCGCCAACATCCATGTCTGCGGTGCGATGACGCTGGAAGGCGCGCCCTTCCTCAAGGCCGAGCATCTCGCGGTGTTCGACTGCGCCAGCCCGTGCGGCAAGATCGGCAAGCGCTCGCTGTCCATCAACAGCCACATCCAGATGATGGCGGCGGCACAGCCTTTCATCTCCGGCGCCATCTCCAAGACCATCAACATGCCCAACGATGCGACGGTGGAAGACGCCAAGGGCGCCTACATGCTGTCGTGGAAGCTGGCGCTGAAGGCCAACGCGCTCTATCGCGACGGCTCGAAGCTGTCGCAGCCGCTCAATTCGTCGCTGCTCGCCGACAGCGAGGACGACGAGGACGATGCGGTCGAGCAGTTGATCGCGGCGCCCGCTTCACAGCGTGCCGTGCAGGTCACCGAGAAGATCGTCGAGCGCGTCATCGAACGCCTCTACCGCGATCGTGAAAAACTGCCGAATCGCCGCAAGGGCTACACCCAGAAGGCAGTCGTCGGCGGCCACAAGGTCTACCTGCGCACGGGCGAATTCGACGACGGCCGCATCGGCGAGATCTTCATCGACATGCACAAAGAAGGCGCCGCTTTCCGGGCGATGATGAACAACTTCGCCATCGCCATCTCGCTTGGCTTGCAATATGGCGTGCCGCTCGAGGAATTTGTCGAGGCCTTCACCTTCACCAAATTCGAGCCGGCCGGCATGGTGCAGGGCAACGACGCGATCAAGAATGCGACGTCGATCCTCGACTACGTGTTCCGCGAACTCGCCGTGTCCTACCTCGGCCGCCACGACCTCGCCCATGTCGACCAGTCGGATTTCGACAAGACGGCGCTCGGACGCGGTATCAACGAAGGCAAGGCGACGCCGTTCTCGAAGGGCCTTACCCGCGGCGCGTCACCAGTGAAGTTGGTGACGGGCTTAGGTGGCGACCCCAAGGGCTTTGCCGGATCACCCGCTGCGGCCCCTGCCCGTGTCACTCCAACTGCATTCTCGGGCTCCAACGTGCTAGCGCTGAAACCAGCAAGCGACGAAGCCATCGCCTACAAGCGCGACTATGAGGAGCGGGCCAAGGAATTGGTCGAAGACATCGTTTACGAAGAGGCAGCCGACCCAACCGGGCTGTTCACCGACGAAGCAGCGAAAGAAGCGGCCGAGGCAAAGGCACTTGCCTCTACGCGGCGTCAGCAATCATTGATGCAGGGCTATACCGGCAACGAATGCTCGGAATGCCACAACTTCACAATGGTGCGGAACGGGACCTGCGAGAAGTGCGACACCTGCGGTTCTACGAGCGGGTGCAGCTGAGAAGGAGCACCGAAATGGCTACAACAAAAGTTGTGGCGTCGAATGACCACTACCAGCTTACGCCCTTTGGACAGCTATGTACCGAAGGGCGTACAGCCATGACAATGACCCGACCTGAAATGGCAAAACTGGTAAATACAAGTCCCCGCGATATTTCTCTTATGGAGAGTGGCCAAAAGATACCCCCTGCGCACTATGTCGTGCTGGCGATGGGAGTTCTCGGCTTAGATCTTGAAGAGGTTGAAGCAGCACTTGCGGCCCAAGACCCGACTTACAGGCTTACGCGCGTTTCGCAGCCACGATACGGTGATGTGCGATGAAAAACGTCTATGTCGCCAAAGGAGCCTCTCTCCACCAAATCAATCGTTTGGCAGAGACAATTCGGACGTCCGCGTTTGGGCCTGGCGAAGGAGAACTGGATATAATTCGATATCTGGAAATCGATTTACCTAAGATTTTTCCGGGGCTTTATCTCTTCATAGAAGACGATGTAACGATGGGCTCGCGGCGCGCCTTCATTTCTGAAGATCCGCTGGGGATCGTTGTATCCGAGAGCATCTATGAGGCCGCCGCAAATAAGTCGGCGTTCGCTATGGAAGTTCTCCTCCATGAGGTTGGGCACCTGTTTCTACATCACAGGTATGCGGCGCTTGGCCTGAATAACGCTGACGCAGTATATAGCGACAGCGTCAGAAATACCCCCCTACCTAATAGCGCCGAATGGCAAGCAACAGCTTTTGCTCTTTGCTTCCTTTATCCGTATTCCTTTTGCAAAAAATATAAATCAGCAAACGAAATTCGGAAGTCATATAAATTGACTGAGAAGCAGGCCATTAGAATTAGTCGACACTTGAGTCGGCTTAAAGTACGAAAAAATGAAACCGTTGCGTCCAACGATGGCAATTGGATCAAAGCTGTAATTTCCGAACTCCCAAAAAGAGCTTCGTTGGAACGGACTCCGGACCCCCTCGGTCAACTCTCGTTATTTTTTAACGGCAAGCAATCACAGCGCGGCTCACTCAACGCATAGATATTTACGCCGCATGGACGGCATCCGCCGCTGCTGCGCGGCTATAGGGCAATACTGCTCCAGATACCAAACCCCTCTGCAGGAACGCCTGCGAGTGCCGCATGCAGAGTGACGGGATATTCTTAAATTAGCTGCGAGAAACTAAATCGTTACGTGCAAGACAGATTGCCTTGCACGTAAGACCCTTGTAGAACAAAGCAGCAACGCAAATAAAGGTCATAAAATGGCTAAGACACCGAAGACAGAACGCAATTCAGGGAAGATATGGCAACCGGCAGAGATTAAGCAGCTTAAGGTTTTGGCGAAAGATAACACCCCTACACGCATTATCGGCCTAAAGCTTGGCCGTACACCGGGAGCGGTGCAATCGAAGGCTTCTGAGGAAGGGGTGTCCCTAAAGCCCACAAACCAGTCTCCATACAATCGAAGAAAGGCCTGAGTAGGCTGATCGATCAAACCGATCTGTGAGTGGGCAATGCGTTACGCGGTAGTGATCGAAAAAACAGGAAACAATTTCTCTGCCTATGTGCCGGACTTACCCGGCTGCATCGCGACCGGTGCGACCGTGCCAGAAGTGGAAACCGAAGTTCGCGACGCTATACGCTTTCACATCGAAGGCTTGCGTGCCGATGGGCTGGACGTGCCGAAAGGCGTCAGCCTCGCGGAATACGTCGAAGCATAAGACAGATCCTGCGATCAGGATCTCAGCACCTACCCCGCCGACACCACCCGCAGCGTCTGCTCATCAAACAACGGCTCGTCCTGCCCCGCCCGTACGAACAGCACCTTCCGCCCCGCCGGTACCTCGAAATACTGGATGCCGTCCGGCATTTCGCCCCAGTCGCCGCAGGGCGGCTCGGGAACTTCGTCATTGGCTAGCGCCTTCAGCTCTTTCGCATAGGCAGCATCGGGGCTGAATGTGTAGCGTTTGACGCCGGCGGGCACGGTGCCCTCGGTGTAGGGCGTCAGCACGCAGCGGGCGCTGACTGATTTGTCGGTCTTTTCCAGCAACAGGCGCAACACCGCGGCCTCGGCGGTTTCGCCTGATTTGATGTCGAACACCTCGACCAGCGGATCGGGCGCGCCGCCATCGCTGTATTTGATGGCGAGCGCGTTGCCGACGAATTCGAAGTGGATCTGGCGAAAACCGAAATCGCAGCGCTGCACCCAGGCGGCCAAACCGACCGTCTTGTCGGCCAGTTTCTCCCAGACGCATTTGTCGATCGGCGGGCGCGATGGCGCCAGCTCGTCCGCCCGCGCTGCGGCTGATATCGTAGCCGAGGCAAACAGCGTGCAGATCCAGACAATCAGTCTCATGGCGTTATTCATCGCTGCATCCTGTCAAAGTGAAGGCGTCCCAGGCCGAGCCGTCCGGATTGGCATTGGCGAATCGGCAAATTCGGTGAAGGCCGCGCCGAAATCGGGCAGCAACAGCCCTTTCGGCGCCGGTGTCGCTTCGCGCGAATTCAGCTGCTCGGCGCCGCCTCCGGTCAAGGCATAGACCTGGCCCATCCATATCCGGCAGCGACCGCTGCCATCCTCCAGCCCCGCTTCGCGGTCGTCGTCGGTGCAGGCATAGCGGATGGTGCCGAGCGGAAACGAATTTTTGCCATTGGTCCAGGTGATGTCGGCCGGCAAGCGCGTGTCGGTGTTGGGGACGGTCACCGAAAACACTTCGGCCGTCAGTGCCGCCGGCTCATTGTTCAGCGGCCGGAATTGCAACACCGCGCCCGAACGCGGCTCGCGATAGGTGGCGTGGCTGAGCAGACACTCTCTTGCGCTCGCTGCCTGCACGGCGCCGAGCAGAGCCAGGCAAACGACGGCCAGCCTGCGAACGATCATTGGATGTCTCGTCATGAAAGTGGCGCCTCAGATAAAACCGACCAGCCAAGCCGCGCCGCCCAGAAACGCGGCCGAACAGACCCACAGCAGCCAAAGCCCGCGCACCCGGCATTCGAGCACTGCCGAGGCGGGGTTGGCTGGGTCGTAATGCACGTCGACCTTGCCGCCCTCGGCATAGCTGCGCGCCTGGCCGCTGACGAGGCGGGGCATTGAAGCGGTGACCGTGGCGCCGAAGGTGACGCGGTCTGAGGTGTAGTGCTGGCCTGCGACGCCGTAGCTGTACACGATGCGGGATTTGAAGACGGTGCTCCAGCGTCGATGGCTGCTGTAGTTTCGCAGCGTCTGCAGGCCCGAGGAGTCAATGCGGCCGGGGGCGACCGGCCATTTTGCCGCCTGCTCGGCAAGCGACTTCTGGACGAAGGCCATGCGCAGGATCATCAGGCCCATGAACAGCAGCAGCGCTCCGGCGCCGAGGTTCTGCGGCTTGGGCAGGTGCGGCCGGATCGCCTCCAGCACGCCACCGAGCGAAAACACCAGCACCACCGTGCCGATCACCAGCCCGGCCGAGAGCTTGACCATGAACTTGAAGGCGCCGTCCGGCAGGGTGCGTTCGATCACGGCCTTGCCCGGATCGGCCGGATTGTAGAAGACGGTCACTTCAGCGCCGGTGGGAAACTGCGCCAAGGTTTCGGTGACTTCGAAATTCCCCAGATTCTCCTTCACGCTGTAGCGCGAGCTTTGAAATTTCTTTTTACCGACCTTGTATTCGAAGGTGACCGCCGGAAAATTGCGCATCTCGGTGGTGTCGCTGCTGTCCGAGCCGACGCCCGACCTTCTGACTTCGCGCGCCTCGACGCGCGACGAGATGATCTTGCCCGGCGCCGGCAGCCAGTGGCTCATCGCCTGCACCTCGCGCCATTTGACGAAGGTGATGAACGACAGACCGCCCGCGATCGCGCAGGCAAATCCGACAATCAGAAATTTGAGCTCTACGTCCACCGCGTCCCCCAGGAGTGCCGGAAGCTGCAAATAGATAGCACGGCGAAGGCAATGTCTTGATTATTCGCAAAGGACGAACCGCCCTTCCTCGGGTATCGAAGCCCCCTCAACTTTGTTAAGAGTCGCCCAAACTGTTAGGAGCCATGAGACCAGGATGACAGCACTGCGCGTTCTCTCGGATGCCTTCATTCCGGAACTCCCGAACCACTACAAAGGCAAGGTCCGCGAGAATTACGATCTGCCGGATGGCCGCCGCATCATCATCGCCACCGACCGGCTGAGCGCCTTCGATGTGATCCTGACCGCAATACCGCTCAAGGGAGAGCTGCTGACGCAGACGGCGCGCTACTGGTTCGAGGAAACGGCGGACATCTGCCAAAACCATGTGCTCGATTATCCCGACCCCAATGTCGTTGTCGGCACCAGGCTCGACATTCTGCCGGTGGAAATCGTTGTTCGCGACTATCTCGCCGGCACCACCAGCACTTCGGTGCTGACGAAATACAAGAACGGCGAACGCGATATGTACGGCATCCGCCTGCCGGACGGACTGCGCGACAATGAGAAGCTGCCGCAGGCCATCATCACACCGACCAGCAAGGCGCTCGATGGCGGTCATGACGAGCCCTTGACGCGCGACGAGATTTTGACGCGCGGCCTGTTGTCGGAAGAGCAATGGGACACAGTCTCGCGCTATGCGCTGGCGCTGTTTGCGCGCGGCAAGGCGCTGGCCGCCAAGCGCGGCCTGATCCTGGTCGACACCAAATACGAGTTCGGCACGGACAAGGATGGCACCATCATCCTTGCCGATGAAATCCATACGCCCGATAGCAGCCGCTACTGGCTTGCGGCAAGCTATGAGGAGCGCTTCAAGGCAGGCGAGCGGCCGCAAAGCTTCGACAAGGACTTTATTCGCGCCTGGGTAACCGCGCGCTGCGATCCCTACAAGGACCGTATTCCGAAAATCCCCGCCGAACTCATCGAGCAGACGTCGCGTGTCTATACGCAGGCCTTTGAGACCATCACCGGCAAGACCTTCACCGCCGATATCTCGGGAAAGACGGTGCTGGACCGCATTCGCGAGAACCTGCGACCTTATTTCTGACGGCGGCTGGCGGCCGCCGGTCAACTTGCCGAGGTCGCGGACACGGACGGTTCTGGCGGAGCGCGCCACGTGCCGAGATATGATCCGCACAGGATGAGCGCGAAGGCCGCGACAATGCCGATATCGAGCGGCTCCGAAAGCACGAGCACGCCGGCTGCCACGGAGACGGCGGGCGCCACATAGGTTATGACGACCGCCCGTTCGGGGCCGATCTCCCGCACCAGCAAGAAGTAGGTGGCGAAGGCAATCGCCGTGCAAAACACGCCAAGACCGAGGATTGCGCCAACCACCATTGTCGACGGCATGGCCGCCGGCCAGGCCAACGCCGCCGGCACGGCGTAGATCAGCGCGGCCCCTGCCAGACAGACTGCCGTCAGCGAGGTTGCCGGCACATCGTTCAGCCAGCGCGACGCGATGATCGAACCCGAGGCATAGCAGGCCGCGGCCATGAGAATCTCGACGACCGCGAGAAATCCGCCACCCAAGGTCGGCAGCGCCAGCACGAAGACACCGGCAAAACCGAGGAAAAGGCCGGTCCAGCGGCGTATCCCCAGCCGCTCATCCGAGCCCATCAGCTTTGAGAGCGCGACGGTTACGGCCGGCGTCATGGCAATCAGCAGTCCGGCGGTGGAACTGTCGATGCTGACTTCGCCATGGGTGATCAGCCCCCATGGCAGGATCATCTCGACCAGACAGAATGCGGCGACCGCCCGCCAATGTGTCTTCAGCCATCCGAAACTGCGCTGGACAAGGACGAAGGGCAGCAGCGCGAGCGCGCCGACGGCTGTTCGGGCAAAGACCAGGAAGGGCACCGACACCTCGGCAACCGCCAGCTTGATCAACAAATAGGGAATGCCCCACAGGAGGCTGAGCAGCACGAACAAAAACAGTCCGCGGCGCGTCATGACGGCCTCACAGCCAGAAAGGTGGTCCACTCTTCGCGATCGCGGCCGACGTTGAATTCGTCTCCGACAAGGACCAGCCCGGCGTTTTCGAGGCGGGCCGCGAAGTCGTCCCTGCGCCAGTAGACCGTATGATATTCGCCGCTCTTCTCGCCATCGCCAATGCGCATCGAGACGAGGAAGGCGCCGCCCGGCCGCAACGACCCGGCAATCTTGGCAAGCACCTGGTCGGCCTGCTCGCGCGGCACGTGGATCAGGACGCACAAGGCCAGCACCGCGTCGTAGGGGCCTCCGAGATCGTCGGTGATGAGATCGAGAAACTCACCATGCTTGCCGCGTGCGGCCTGCAACTCGAGAAACCGCTTCGTTGCGTCTGTGCGCCGAACCTGGACACCGAGCCCTTCGACGAAGTCCGCATCGTATCCGGGTCCCGAACCGACTTCCAGAATCCGGCCGCCTTTGCCGGCGATCTTCACCAGGCGCTTCAGCCATTTCTGTTCTCTTTGGTTCGGAACGTGCCGCACCAGAGCGTCGTAGCGTTCGGCATAGTCCTCATAGGCGTTGATCGTTTGGCGGCTCTTCGCCAGATCCTCGGATGGCACAGTCATCTTTCCCCCATGGTCAAAGAGCTTGCTTAGCCAATGGTGCCGGGAGGCACGCGTCCGTCAAGCATACCGATATCCCTGAGGAAATGATCCGACAGCGAGCGGCGGTCGAGCAGGCCGCGCTTGCGAGGCCTGAACGGCGCGGTGAAGAGGTCGAGCACCGGGCGGCGAAGCGTGTTGTAGAGAGCGATGGTGGTGGTCATTGCCGTATCCTCCAGGGTTTGATCCGATGAATGCAGCATGCCGTTTTCCGGGCTTGGTTTCCAATCGAACGTCGCGTAGTATGCATCAGCGGGATTGATGCGTCATGAGCTGGGAACTGCCACCATTAGGAGCCATCAGGGTCTTTGAAGCCGCGGCCCGGCTGGGCAGTTTCACCAAGGCAGCCGAAGAACTCGGCATGACCCAATCAGCTGCCAGCTATCAGATAAAGGTGCTGGAAGAACGTGCCGGAACGCCGCTTTTCATAAGAAAAACAAGGCAGATCGCGCTGACCGAGGCCGGACAGCAGCTGGCGCCGCACGCAACAGGCGCGTTCTCGACCCTGGCCGACGCATGGGTCGCCACCAAGGGTGGAGCGACCGGCGTGCTGTCGGTGACGACCATGGAAACCTTCGCATCGAACTGGCTGGCCGTATGGCTTGGAACATTCCAGCTGATGCATCCCGACCTTGCCGTGAAGGTGAATACATCGCACGGGCTGGTCGATTTCACGCGCGGCGACATGGATGTCGGCATTCGCACCGGCAGTGGAAATTGGCCGGGCCTGACGGCTCACTATCTGTTCAAGGCGGACTATACGCCGATGCTCAGCCCGAGACTCGCCGAAAGCGTCGGCGGCATCCACCGCCCCGAGGATCTCTACCAACTGCCGCTATGCTGTGCCGACGATCCCTGGTGGGAAATCTGGTTCAAGGCTGCCGGCGTGCCGTTCGAGCCCGATCGCGTCATCGCTGGCCCGAAACTGGGTACGCAGGCCTATGATGCGATGGCGGCGCTGACCGACAAGGGCGCCGCGATCCTGACCAAAAACCTTTACAGCGCCCTGTTGGAAAAGGGCCAGTTGATACAGCCATTCGGCGTGCTTGGATCGGACGGCGACGGCTATTGGCTGGTGCATCTGGAGAGCCGCCGCAACGCGCCCAAAATCAAGGTGTTTCGCGACTGGGTGCTGGCGCAGACGGCAGAGATACGCGAACGCGAAAAGCGCGACAGCCCTCTAGGCCCGCGATAAAACTCGCCCGCGCCTCAACCCTCAGTCCTTGAAGGTCAACCCGTACTTTGCAACCTGCTCCTTCGGCATATCCGCAAGCGCCTGGCGCGTGGTGTAGCCGCCGTAGATCACCTTGCCGTTCTTGATCATCCAGTCCTCGACGTCGGCCTCGGTTACCGTCATCCTGTCGCCCATCTTGTACTTGTTGCCATTGACCGGCACGTCAGCAAGCAGGCCGATATAGGAGCCTTCGCTGTAGCCCACCAGCTGCAGCCAGATATGCTCGGTGGCGCCGTTCTGGGTCAGCGGGAATTTTACCGTGTAGGTGCCCGGCGTGCCGGCGTCCATCAGTTCGTGGAAGCGCTTGAGGGTCGAGCGGCCGCTGTCCTTGGCGGCCTGCATCGCCTTGTCCTCGGTGGAATAGGACACGACGTTCTGCTTCGACTCCGCCAGCGAAGCGCCACCTCCGCCCGGCATGTGGCCGAGCGAACTGAAAAACCCGTAGCCGACGGCGGCGGCAAGTGCGACAGCCACAACTGGATTGCGCATGGATCCCTCCGAAAACCCGATCACGGGCACGTTACCGGAAGGCTGTTGCGATACCGCTAAAGGACACAGTGAGCGGATCGTTAGCGAGACGCTGAAAATTCAACCCAAGGCGCAGCGGCAGGCAGCGCAGGCGCACCGGCACCGGCCTGACGTTCAGTCGGCGTCGGCGACGGTCGTCTGCCCGCCTGCCCATGCCCGCCAGGCGCGCTCGTCGCCATGGAAGACGTTGAGGTCGATGCGGCCGGTCACGCCGTGCGACAGGCCGGAGCCGGAGTACTGCCAGAACAGCCATTTGCGGCCGGGATAGACTTTTGAGGGATGCCGCGCCACGGCGCGCAGCCAGAACGGATAATCGAGAAACGCACCCTTGAGATTGTCGCGATAGAAATCCGGTGCGGTGTAGATGATGGGCCGCTGGCCGTAATGGCGCTCCAGCTTGTCCATGAACACCTTCATCTTTTCCAGCACGGTGGCCCGCGACGGCCGCCGCTTGCAGGAAGATTCGCCGTTCCACTCGACATCGATTACCGGTGGCAGCGCGCCTTCGACCCTCGGCACATTGCGGATGAACCAGTCGGCCTGCTCGCCCGCGGTGCGGCACCAGTAGAAGAAATGATAGGCGCCGCGCTTCAGCCCGGCGGCGTCGGCATTGCGCCAGTTCTTCATGAACATCGGGTCGAGATGGTCGCCGCCATCGGTCGCCTTGATATAGGCGAAGTTGGCGCCCTGGGCGCGCAGCTTGCCCCAGTTGACATTGCCCTGCCAGCGCGAGACGTCGACGCCGTGGACGGCAAGGTAGCGTGGCGAAGCCTTGCCGAAATTGATCGGCTTGGCGTCGCGAAAACCGTAGCGGGTGACCGGCGTGGCCAGCATGGCCGGCGCCGCGCGCGTCAACCGCTTCGGCGCAGACATCAGAGCGGCGGGCTCGAGCTGTGGTCTGGTGCTCCCCTGCGGCGTGCCCGCGACGATGGCCTCTTCTTCCTCGACCATGGAAAAGGGCGGCGCATTGTCGGCCACAGCGTTGTCGGCCACCATGTCGGACCGCATCGGCGCGAGGTCGGCGGTCTCCGCCGGAGCCGCTGTGACCGGCGCGCTCGGACGCACGACCGAACTGGTCGTCTCGTTCGACGGCTGCAAGCCATCGACGCCCGCTGTGGACGAACAGCCGGCAAGCCACAGCGATGCCAACATGAAACTGACGACGCCTGAAATCCGCATCTGGACCTGTACGCAAAACACAACAGACCGAAGGCAAACAGACGCCGCCGGACAAACCGGCCTCGATTACTAACGAGAAATTACCAACAAAGTTTGAATCAAGTTGTTAGGAATTGGCCCTCTTGTCTTCTCCCCCTGTGGGAGAAGGTGGATCGGCGCGTAGCGCCGAGACGGATGAGGGGTGTTCCAGCGGAGTGAGGCGTTGGCGTTCCCTGGAACACCCCTCATCCGACCGAGCTTCGCTCGGCCACCTTCTCCCACAAGGGGAGAAGGGGAAGCCCTTACCTTCCCAGCCATTGCTGCATGCAGCTTTTCGCCACCACATGCGCCGGTGGCACGGCGTCGGCGGCCGGGCGGCGGGCACGTTCGAGCAGCAGGCGAACCTGTTCGGGGCGCACGCGGTCACGCTCCATCACGAGGAGGACCATCGGATCGCTCAAAAGCTCGTCCAGGGTGCTGATTCTGTCGCTCATCGGTCGTCTCCTCGATACCGGCCCGCAGACGACAGATAGGCAGGCAATCATGGCCCGCCAATGACGCTTTGCCGGCTATGTCGTGGTTTCGGGATTAATTTCCGGTAAGGCCGGCGTCAGTTCGGAGGCGGCGCGCCTTCATGGTGCGGCAGGCCGTCATCTAGCTGCAGCCAGGGCTGCTTCGAGGCGGTCCACATATGCATTTCCGGCTTGAACAGCGAGGGATCATCGAGCGAGCCGGTGGTGATGCCGACGATGCCGGCGGAGTCGCGTCGGGAAAACAGCGTGGTGCCGCAAGCGGCGCAAAAGCCGCGCTTGAGGTCCGGAGAGGTGTTGACCGTCGCCACCTGCCCCTCGACCGTGACATCGTCGATGCGAAACAAAAGGCGGGCGTTGAACGCCGCGCCTATGACCTTCTGGCAGCGCCGGCAGTGGCAGACGCGCTGGTTGAGCGGCGCCGCCTCGGTGCCGTAGCGCACTGCCCCGCAATGGCATCCGCCCTGGTATTTCGTCATCATTCGAACCCATCACACTGAAGGTCTCTTGATGATATCGACAGGTACCTTTCGGTCAATTGAAAAGCCCTGATGGCGCCATCGATTGCGCTGATAGGACTAATGGCTGCGCCAGGGCTTCGTGGTTTCGCAGGCACAAAAAAGCCGGCCGCCTCTTCGAGACGGCCGGCATGTATTTTCAGGCAAGCTATTTCGTTTCGCTGAGGACTTCGTCCCAGGTCTTCACCTTGGTTTCGCCATTGAGGAAGGGCAGTGCCGCGGCCGTCAGCTCCGGTGCGAAGAATACGTCGTAGTGGGTGCGATTGGGAATGATGGCCAGCCGGTTCTGCGACAGGTTCTCACGCATCCAGCCGGCATCCTTCAGCCCGCCGCCGATCATCTGGTAGAACCTGATCTCGTGCTCGGGCTTGTACATGTCGCTGTCGCCATAGGCCAGCATAACTGGCATCTTCAGCTTCGCCACATCGGCGGAATAGTCGTAATCCTTGCGCATGAAATTGCCCAGCGCATCGAGCAGTTTGGGGAAATCGTCGGGACGTGGGGCGACGGCGACGTAGGATTTGTACATCGGCGTGTCCTTCATGAAATCGGCGGCGGCCGCGCTCACCTGCGCCTGCTGGCCGCGCATCTCGTCATAGAAGCCATTGGCGGCGAAGCCGGTCGAGACCAGGACCAGCCGGCGCACCGTCTCGGGATGCTGGACGGCCATACGGAAGGCGACGCCGCCGCCCAGCGAATAGCCAAGCACGTCGACCTTGTCATAGCCGAGCGCCTTGACGATACCAGCCATGTCGTCGCCCATCCCCTCAAGGCTGAAGGGTCGCTCGCCGAGCGCGGTGCGGCCATGGCCCTGCAGGTCAACGGCAATGATGGTGCGGTTTTCCGCCAGCTTCGGCAGCAGCGGCGCGAACATGTCCGACGTGCCAAGGCCGCCATGCAGCAGAAGCAGCGGTTCGCCCTTGCCGTAGACGGCATAGTAGTAATTCAGGCCGTCGATCGGCAGCAGGCCGGACTTTTCCGGCTTCGGCATGGCTGTTGCTTCGGTGGTCATGGCGGGCTTGGTCTCCTCTGCATTGGCTGGGCCGGGCGCTACGAACAAGGCAGCGACCGAGGCAAGAATGGCGAAATAGATTGGTCTGGACATGTCGGTCTCCTCGGTTCCCCCCAAGGACGAGCGAGCACGCCGCGTGCCGACATGCCCTGCGAAAAAATCTGCAGAGGAATGACCGGTTTGGCTGTTGTCGATCGGGTCGCGCGCCTCAGTGGCGCTTGGCCTGCACCAGATAGGCGTCGATCTCGGTCTCGCCGAGCCATTTGGCGGCTTCCAGCCGGTGCAGGCCCTCGACCAGGATGTGGCGCTTGCCGTCATTGCGAACCTGGATCGGCGTCTTCATGCCGTTTTCCAGTATGTCTTCGGCCAGGTGCCGGACCGTTTCGGGATGAAGCGTCTTCTTGCGCGCCGTCGGCACGTAGATGTCGTCGACCTTGACCTTCTGCACTCTCAGCATACCGGCTCCCGAGGCGGAAAATGCCGCCTCGCCTGAGATAGTCGGTTTGCCAGGTGCGGCCAAGAGCGGCCAAGCAATTGTGTCGTATGCAATTGCTGGCCCGATCGTTTCCATTTGACGCTTGGCCGGCAGATGGCCGAAATGGCGGCCTGTCACTTTTCCGGTGTTCATGACCCATCTGCCAACCGAATTTCCCGATTTCGGACTGACGCCTGAGCAGCGCCGCGAGGCAGTGCGCGGCCATTACTATGAATGGCCGGGAATGGACGGCGAGCGGGGCGAGATCTGGTGCTATTCTGATCGATTTTCCTACCGCGCCGGCGAGACCGTGACGCTGCATGTCAGCTCGACGGCGCCGCGCTTCAGCATTTTCATTGTCCGCGACGGCGGCAGCGAGACAAAGGTCTTCGAGCAAACGGGGCTTTCGGCGCGCTGGCAGGATACGCCCGACCAGTGCTCGGTCGAAGGCTGCGGCTGGGAGGCGTCTTTCGAATTTCGCATCAGCGACGATTGGCCATCCGGCGCCTATCGGCTGACGCTGACGGCGGACGGGCGCGAGCCCATCCATTGCCATCACCTCATCATCGTCGCGCCCCTGCCCGGCAGAAAACCCGGTCGCGTGCTGCAGGTGGCGGGGACCGGCACCTGGCTGTCCTACAACACATGGGGCGGCTCCAACGCCTATCAAGGCATCACCGGCCCGGGCCGCGACCAATATGCGCGCATGGTGTCGACCCAGCGGCCCTGGTGCCGCGGCTTCGTGGTGCTGCCCAAGGATGCGCCGCGCGTGCCGCTGGAGGTTGCGGTGCCGCCGAAAACAGTGCCGCGCTATCCGCACATGGAATGGGCGTACGCCACCGGACATTCGAAGAAATACACCTCCTCCGGCTGGGCGAGCTATGACAGCCACTTCTTCCGCTTTGCCGAGCGCGCCGGCTATGGCGTCGATCTCGCCAGCCAGCACGATTTGCACTTCTCGCCCGAGATCCTCGACGGCTACGACTGTGTGGTCTTCGTCGGCCATGACGAGTACTGGACCTGGGAAATGCGGGACGCCGTCGACAGCTACGTCGAGCGCGGCGGCCATGCGGCGCGCTTTGCCGGCAATTTCATGTGGCAGACGAGGCTCGAGGACGAAGGCCGCCGGCAGGTCTGTTACAAATACCGCGCGCGGGCCGAGGACCCCGCCTATAGCAGCGACGTCACCCGCGCCACCAATTCCTGGGAAGCGCCGGAGATCGGCCGTCCCGGCGCTATGACCTTCGGCCTCAACGCGACCCGCGGCGTCTATGCCGGCTGGGGCGGATGCGCACCGCGCGGCGTGCGCGGCTTTCCGGTCTATCGGCCCGAGCACTGGGCCTTCGCCGGCACCGGCATCTATTATGGCGACCTGCTCGGCGCCGACAGCCATGTCTATGGCTATGAGGTCGACGGGCTCGATTTCGAGATCCGCGGCGGCCTGCCCTATCCGACACCGGACAGCGGTGCGCCTGACGGGCTGCAGGTGCTGGCCGTCGGCATGGCGAGCCAGGTCGAGGAAAGCGCCGACATCCCGATCGAGGACCAGTTTCTCACCGACGAGGATGGCCGCTTTACGGCCGAAACGCTGTTTGGCGAGGCGACCGACGTCAATCTGGAAAAGGTCAAACGCGGCAACGGCATGATCGTCAATTTCCCGCGCGGCAAGGGCGAGGTTTTCCACGCCGGAAGCTGCGAATGGGTCGCCGGCCTGCTCAGGCAGGACCCGATGGTCGAGCGCGTGACCAGGAATGTAATCGACCGCTATCTCGGAAAGACCTGACATGCAGAAGCCCTCCTCCGCCGGTTCAGAAACGCGCGCGCCATCGCACCTGTTCTACCTCTCCAGCCTGCGCCGGCCGCTGATCGACCGCGCCGAAGGCATCTATATGTGGACGCAGGACGGCCGCCGCTTCATCGACGGATCGAGCGGGCCGATGGTCGCCAATATCGGTCACTCCAACCGCAATGTGCTGGACGCCATGAAGCGGCAGATGGACCGCGCCACCTTCGCCTACCGGCTGCATTTCGAGAACGAACCGGCGGAAGAACTGGCGCGGGAACTCGCCGGCAAACTGCCGGAGGGCATGGACCGAATCTTCTTCGTCTCGGGCGGTTCGGAAGCGACGGAATCCTGCATCAAGCTGGCGCGGCAATGGGCGGTCGCGGCCAGCCAGCCGAAGCGCTGGAAGGTTATCACGCGTTTTCCCTCCTATCATGGCGGCACGCTGGGTTCGCTTTCGATAACCGGCGACGATGCGCTGGCCGAAACGTTCACACCGATGATGCGGGTGATGCCGACCGTGCCGGCGCCGACGGCATGGCGCGACCGCGACAATCTTTCGATGGAGCAGCGCGGCGTCCGCTATGCCGACATGCTGGAGGAGAAGATCCAGGCCGAGGGCCCGGACAGCGTGCTCGCCTTCATCATGGAGCCGATCGGCGGTGCGGCGACTTCGGCCCTCGTCGCACCGGACAGCTATTATCCGCGTATACGCGAGATCTGCGACCGCTACGGCATCCTGCTCATCCATGATGAAGTGATGAGCGGCGCCGGCCGCACCGGAAAATTCCTTGGCGGCGACCATTGGAACTGCAAGCCCGACATCGTCGCGCTGTCGAAGGGGCTTGGCTCCGGCTATGCGCCGCTCGGCGCGCTGGCCGCCCCGATGCGGCTGGTCGAGCCGCTGCTGGCGTCGGGCGGCTTCCAGCATGGCCACACCTATGCTGGCAATCCGCTCGCCTGCGCGGCCGGGCTCGCCGTGCTCGGCGAGATGGACCGCCTCGACCTGATCGCCAATGCCGCCGCGATGGGCGACGTGCTGATGGACGGGCTGAAAGGGCTGGCGAAGCGTTTTCCGTTCATCGCCGATGTCCGAGGCAAAGGCCTGCTCACCGGCGCCGAGATGGTTGCCGATCCCGAAACTCTACGGCCGATCGAACAGGGCAAGAAAGCCACGCAGCGCCTGCTCGACCTCGCCTACGAGCGCGGGCTGATCATCTACGGCCGCAGGGTCAAGGGCGGTGTCGACAGCGACAATTTCATGGTGGCGCCGCCGATGATCGTCACGGCTGAAGAGGTCGGCGAGATCATTTCCATCATCGGCGATTCGCTGGAAGTTCTGGCCGCCGAACTCGACCTGCCGGTCGAAGGCTGAGGGCTAAAGAATGGCGCCGAGGAAAGTCATCATCACCTGCGCGGTCACTGGCTCGGTGCACACCCCGTCCATGTCGCCCTATCTGCCGGTGACGCCGGACCAGATCGCGACCGACGCCATCGCGGCGGCCGAGGCTGGCGCCTCAATCCTGCATCTCCACGCCCGCGATCCCAAAGACGGCCGGCCGACCGCCGATCCTGAGGTGTTCATGCAGTTCCTGCCGCGCATCAAGCAAGCGACCGATGCGGTGATCAACATCACCACCGGCGGTTCGTCGCTGATGACGCTCGACCAGCGGCTGGCGGCACCACTGCGGGCCGAGCCGGAAATGTGTTCGCTGAACATGGGCTCGATGAATTTCGCGCTGTTCCCGATGCTCGACAAGCCAAGGGAATGGCAGCACGAGTGGGAACCAAAGCTGCTCGAAGCCACCCGCGACACCATCTTCAAGAACACCTTTGCCGATATGGAAGGCGTGCTCGAAAAGCTCGGCAAGGGCTGCGGCACGCGCTTCGAGTTCGAATGCTACGATGTCGGCCATCTCTATTCGCTGGCGCATTTCCGCGACCGCGGGCTGGTGTCGGGGCCGCTGTTCATTCAATTCGTGCTCGGCATTCTGGGTGGCATCGGTGCCGATCCCGACAATCTCATCCACATGAAGCGCATTGCCGACAAGCTGTTCGGCGACAGCTACCAGTTCTCGGTGCTCGCCGCCGGCCGCCACCAGATGCCGCTGATCTCGATCGCAGCGGCGATGGGCGGCAATGTCCGCGTCGGGCTGGAGGACAGTCTCTACGACGGACGCCAGCTGGCGAAATCCAACGCCGACCAGGTGCGCAGGATACGTGGCATTCTCGATGGCCTGTCGTTGGAGGTGGCCACACCGGCGGAGGCGCGGGAGATGCTGGCGCTGAAGGGTGGGGACCGGGTGGCGTTTTGAGATGATTGATCTGCGATGATGGCGTTCTGGCACACCCCCCTCTGGCCTGCCGGACATCTCACCCCCAAGGGGGGAGATCGGATGTCACTGCGGCCTTCGCCAATCTCAATCGTTGCAAAATGGATGGCAGCGCCAAAGCTGCCAATCTCCCCCCTTGAGGGTGAGATGTCCGGCAGGACAGAGGGGGGTGCCTGGGCGCCTTGCCTATCGTGAGTACAGTCACCCTCCGCCCCGGCACCATCGACGACGTCGACACCATCCATGCCGCGCTGCTCAAGCTCGGCACCCATATCGGCGCGCATCAGGAGATCACGTCCACTGCCGACGATCTCCGCCGCTACGGCTTTGGCGACAAACCCGCCTTCTCCACCCTGATCGCCGAGATCGGCGGCGATTTTGCGGGGCTCTGCCTGCATTTCCCGATCTTCTCGACATGGATGGGGCGGCCCGGCGTCTATATCCAGGACCTCTATGTCGAGGACCGGTTTCGCGGCCGCAAGATCGGCGAAAGACTGCTGCGCCGGGTCGCGCGCGACTGCCGCCGGGATGGCGGCGCCTATCTCAGGCTGTCCGTCGACACCGACAATGACGGCGCCAAGGCTTTTTATGAGCGGCTGGGCATCGCCTGGTCGAGCTACGAGCAGACGCAGAAGATTGTTGGCGATGCCTTTTTCGCCTTTGCCGATGCAGCGCAGGATGGGGACGCGGAATGAAAGCCTTCTTTGCCGAGGAGCAGAAACGCCACGACCCGAAGGCCTTTCTGTCCAGCGGTACGCCGCAGCCCAATCCCGAACAGCCGGAGCGGGTAGAGCGATTGTTAGCCGGCGCAAAATCCGCCGGATTGATGATCGAGCGGCCCAGGGAACATGGCCTAGGCCCGGTGGCGGCCGTGCATACGCCGGAGTATCTCGCCTTCCTCGAACACATTTTTGCGCGCTGGCAGCGCATCGAGAGCGCATCCGCGGAAGTCATCCCCAACATCCATCCACTGGCCCGCACAGGGTCCTATCCGGCCTCGGCGGTCGGCCAGGCCGGCTACCACATGGCCGACACCGCTTGCCCGATTTCGGCCGAGACCTGGCAGAGCGCGCTGTGGAGCGCCTGGAGCGCGGTCGAGGCGGCTGAAACCGTCATGGCTGGCGCGCCCGCCGCCTATGCGCTCTGCCGGCCACCCGGGCACCATGCCTTTGCCGATGTCGCCGGCGGCTTCTGCTTCATCAACAATTCAGCGGTCGCGGCCCAGGTGTTGCGCAAGCAGGCAGCGCGGGTGGTGATCCTCGATGTCGACCTGCATCACGGCAATGGCACGCAAGGCATCTTTTATACGCGTTCCGACGTCCTGACGGTGTCGCTGCACGCCGATCCGGTGCGCTTCTATCCGTTCTTCTGGGGCCATGCCGATGAGCGCGGCGAAGGTCCGGGCCTCGGCTATAATTTCAACCTGCCATTGCCGCGCAAATCAGCCGACGCGGCGTTTCTGGAGGCCCTCGAAGTGGCGTTCCAGCGTATCCGCGCCTTTTCGCCGGACGCGCTGGTCGTGGCGCTCGGTCTCGATGCGTTCGAGGGCGATCCGTTCGGCGGGCTTTCGGTGACCACGCCCGGTTTCTCGCGGATCGGCGAGGCAATTGCCAAGCTCGGCCTGCCGACGGTTATCGTCCAGGAAGGCGGCTATCTTTGCGACGCGCTCGGCGACAATCTCACGGCGTTCCTCACCGGTTTCGGCGGCAAACAGCGATAGCTGACTAGCGCTGCTGCCTCAGCATGGCGATCACCCGGTGCACGCTTTCCAACGTCTCGTCGATCTCTGCCGCCGTGTTGTAGTGCGCAATACCGATGCGCACGACTCCCTGCTCGGCCGGAATGCCGAGATGGTGGACGATCTCCCAGGCGTAGTTGTGACCCGACCATAGAAAAATGTTCTCGGCATTCATCTGCCGCACGATCGTCTCTGGCACGATGCCGTCGACGGTGAAGGACACGGTCGGCACGCGCTCAATGACACGCTTCTGATCTGTGATGCCGCGGATGGTCAGGCCCTCAATGGCGGACAGCCCATCGATCAGCCTCAGCGCCAGCGGGTTTTCGTAGGCGATCGACACTTCGTATGCCTTTGCGATCTTTTGCCTTCGCGAACCGCCCTCGCCGGCCGCAGCACCGAGTTCGGCGAAGTAATCGACCGCTGCGGTAAGTCCGGCCATCAGTTCGATCTGCGGCGTACCGAGTTCGAAGCGCTCCGGCAGGCCATTGGACGAGCAACGGCATTTGTAGGGTTTCAGCGCATCGATGATGTCGCGGCGGCCCCAAAGAATGCCCATGTGCGGGCCGAAGAACTTGTAGGCAGAGCAAACCAGGAAGTCGCAGCCGAGGTCCTGCACGTCGACCAGCCCATGCGGCGCGAACTGCACGGCGTCGACATAGACCACCGCGCCGGCCTGTTTGGCGATGGCCGTCAGCGCTTTCACCCGATTGATCGAGCCGGTGAGGTTCGAGGCATAGTTCAGCGCAACGAGTTTTGTCCTGTCGGTAAGCAGAGCGCTGAGCGCCGCCTCCTCGACCTGCCAGCTGTTCTCGTCGAAAGGCAGGAAGCGCACCAAGAGGCAAAGATCTTCGGCCAGTTGCAGCCAGGGCGAGACATTGCCCTCATGATCCATGCGGGTGACGATGATCTCGTCGCCCGGCTTGAAGCCGCGGCCGAGCGTGCGCGACATGTGATAGGTCAGCGTCGTCATGTTGGCGCCGATGATTATTTCCTCCGCGCTCGCTGCACCCAGGAAATCGGCCATCGCCGCATGGGCGTCGTCGAACACCTTTTGCGCGGCAAGCGTGGTTTCGAAATAGCCGCCGAGATTGGCGTTGGTGGTGAGGAGGCAGCGCGCCACCGCATCGGCAACCGCTTGCGGCACCTGGGTGCCGGCCGGATTGTCGAGATAGATGCGACGGCGGCCGTTATCGGTCAGGTCCAGCGCCGGAAATTTTCCCCTGACGGTCTCGATCGGAAAATCCATGGCTGTCCCTTCCCCTTGTCTTTGCTCGGCAATTCCGGCCAAACGGTCTGCTTATGGGCACGGATTGCCGACGCGCTGGTGGATCGCATCCACGCCCTTCTGCATCTCGTCGGTCCAGGTCACATCGGCTGACGACAGCGCCATCTCAAGCTGGGCAATCGTCGTCGCGCCGATGATGCTGGACGTGACGAAAGGCCGGCTGGCGACATAGGCGTTGGCAAACAGCGCCGGTTCAAGGCCGAAGGAACGCGCCAGTTTGTTGTATGCGAGCTGCGCCTCCGCCGCATTTGGCGTCTCGTAGCGCTGGCCGCGGTTGAACAGCTGCGAGCGCGAACCCTGCGGCCGTGCGCCATGGTCGTATTTGCCGGTGAGATAGCCCTGCGCCAGCGGCGAATAGGCGAGAAAGCCGACATCCTCGCGTTCGCAGGCCTCGGCGAGGTTCACCTCGAACGTGCGGTTGACCAGATTGTAGGCGTTCTGCAGCGAAACGACGCGCGGGCCGACGCCCTTGTCGGCCTCGGCAATGAAGCGCATGACGCCCCAGGAGCTTTCGTTCGACAGGCCGAGATGGCGGATCTTTCCCGCCTTCACCAGCTCCTCGAAGACGGCGAGCGTCTCGGCGATCGGCGTCTCGCCGGGCGGTGCGCCAACGGCATCGGCACGGCGCGGCACAGCACCCACGCGGGTCGGGTTGGCGCCCCAGGGGATGTCGCGCTCCGGCCAATGGATCTGATAGAGATCGAGATAGTCGGTGCCGAGCTTGGACAGCGATTTGTCGATGGCGTCAAAGATATCGGCGCGCACCAATTTCGACGGACGGTCGCCACGAAACCAGCTGTTGGCGGTGCGGCCGACCACCTTCGAGGCCAGGATCACCTTGTCGCGGTTGCCCTTGGCCTTCATCCAGCTGCCGATGATCTTTTCCGTGCGCCCCTGCGTCTCAGCCTTGGGCGGGATCGGGTAGAGCTCGGCGGTGTCGATGAAATTCACGCCGCGCTCAAAAGTCAGATCCATCTGCGCATGGCCATCGGCCTCGGTGTTCTGCTCGCCCCAGGTCATCGACCCCAGGCAGATCTGGGTCACAAGAAGATCGGTCCGACCGAGACGGCGTTTATGCATCGAATTTTCTCCGGCGGGAATTGCGCGGCTACGCTGGAAGGAAGCCGCATCTATAGGGAAAGCGGCGCCGCTCTCCAACCCTTAGCGGACCGACTTTTGCGTGAACCCTGGAAAGTCAGCGCCGGACGCCAGCCAAAGCGCGCCGCTTGGCCTCGTCGATCAGCATGTTGGCCACCTGCATGCGGATCATTGCGCGCTGGCGCAGATGCGGCGCGACGCGGTCGGGGTGGTTGGCGAAGGCGAAGCTGCGGCGCATGCGGCCGAGATCGGCGTTCTTGACTGGATGATCGAGGCCGAGCTCGACGGCGATCGCGTCAGGGTCGATCGGCGGCAGCTTTTCCTCGGGCTTTGCCTCTTCGCCGGCCAGCGCCAGCTTGGCATGATCGAGAAGGGCTGCGAATTCGGCGGCGAGATCGGCTCCCGCCTCGCGGTATTCGGCTGCGAACGTTTCGCCCGAGACCTTGATGCGGCCGGAATGAAGCTCGTCGGCCACGGAGAGATAGTCGAACGGGATCGACGGCCGGGCGCTCGTCTCTTCCGCCGCCTCATCCTTGTCGGAGGCAACGAACAGATCGTCGAGCAAGGAAGCGAAATCCCGCTTGGCGCCGATGTCAGCCTCCCCCTCGTTTAAGCGTGCGAACAGAGCCGGTCGCAGCATAGAACCGGCTCGTTAAAAATGAATGCCGCTGATCTTAACCAGTTTAGGCGTTCGCCGGGCTTGCGCGACCGGTTGATGGTGCAGCTCAACAAAAAGCCGGACTGCATTTGCATGCAGTCCGGAAATTCGCCAGGAGTGGCGAGGAAAAGCCGGCCATGTGCCAGCGTCTATGCGTACGGTCGGCACCAGTCATAAGTTTCAGCGGGTGAGCCAATTGTGCCGAAAAAATTGCGCCCCCGGCATGGCTGCCATGCAAATGCTGCACTGCACAATCTTCATAATTTGCCTATACTCGAAGATGTGGAGGATCAACTAGGGGCCGAATCATGGGGTTCTTCACTGAAATGTTTGCCCGTCCGCGTCCGCAGGAGCATCTGCGTTATCGTTCCGCCCTGGCACTGCTGCACTCGATGAGCAATGCCGACCGCGCCGACATCGGCATCAAGCCGGCCGACTTCCCGCGCATAGCCCGCGAAATGTCCGTGCGCTGAACCAGCGCGAGACGAGGTTTCCCGGCAGCGACCGGGAAACCTCGGAATGCCGAATTCGTCAACGATTACCGAGATAGGCGCCCTTGGTCAGCGGCACGCCATTGTGGCGCAGGATGTCGTAGGCGGTGGTCACGTGGAAATAGAAGTTGGGCATGGCGACATGCAGCAGATACTGCATGCCGGGCATCGAGGCTTCGCGCTGGCCAAACTTCAGTTCGACCACCCTTTCATCCGAACCATCGAATTCGGCGGCCGAGAATGACGCCAGCAGATCGAGCGTCTTGGTCAGGCGCGCCTGAAGCTCGGCGAAGGTCGCTTCATTGTCTTCGTATTTCGGCACCTCGCGACGGGCCAGCCTTGATGGCGCGCCCTTGGCGTGGTCGGTGGCGACCTGCACCTGCCTGACCAGCGCGTACATGTCGGGCGCCAACCTCGCGGTCAAAAACACCTGCGGGTCGATCTTGCGCTCGGTTGCATTCTGTTCGGCCGCCGACAGCACGCCGGACAGCGCCTTCAGCCTGGCCGAAAACACCGGCACCGAGGCTTCATACATCGATAGTGTCACGTTCAAATCTCCATTGCGGCTGAAGCGCCGACGGCGGGACGTAGCGCCTTCCCGGAGGATTTTTCAAGCGTCACCACGTCGCCGCAATCGATGTGATAGAATCCTGTCGTGGTGGAGATCCCCGATGAGACTTGTCTTTCTGGCAGCGACCGCTTTTTTCTCCCTTGCTGTATCCAGCCAAGCTTTGTTGGCCGATGATGACCCGGCGACCGATGACCAGGCACCTTATGTCGACGACAGGTCGGATGCCGCAGCGGTGGTCCGTTCGCTCTACAGTGCCATCAACCGGCACGAATTCGCCCGCGCCTGGGCTTACTACGGCGATACCAAGCCGGCAAAGGATTTCGACACTTTCGTCAAGGGCTATGACGGCACCGACAAGGTCGACGTGGAAACCGGCGCCATTTCCGATGAAGGTGCCGCCGGCAGCATCTATTACAGCGTTCCTGTCGCCATCCGCGCCACCGACAAGGACGGCAATGAAGCGGTCTTCGCCGGCTGCTACACGCTGCGCCAGGTCAGCGCTCAGATCCAGGCCCCGCCGTTCCGACCGATCTTTATCGACAAGGGCGCGCTGAAGCCGTCCAAGGCCGATTTCGAGGAGGCGCTGCCGCCAAGCTGTGGTGACGGGCCGCCGCCGCCGAAGAAGGACACCGCACTCGAGCACGTGAAGAAACTGTTCGCCGCCGATTATGGCGATCAGTGTGACAAGCAGTTTCTCGGCGAGGAGCCGAACATCTTTTCGATCAAATACAAGGCAAAGGACGCGGCTGCCAGCGATCCCGACAAGGAAACGCGGCTTTTCGAGTTCTACTGCCAAGCGGCAGCCTATAACGCAAGTTCGGTCTACTACATGACCGACGAAGTATCGGGCGTGCGGCAGTTGCAGTTCACCGAGCCCGAAATGGATATCCGTTACGAGAACAATGACAGCGACGGCAAACTGCTGGGCATGGATATCATCGGCTTCCGCACCACCGGCTGGGCGGCCAATTCCGAATATGACGAAGACGCCAAGACGCTGACCACGTTCAACAAATGGCGCGGCATCGGCGACGCCTCGGACAAGGGGATATACCTGTTCCGTAACGGCGATTTCTCCCTCGTCCAATATGATGTGGACGCGTCTTACGATGGCGAGGAGAACCCGCAGACGGTGGTCGACTACAACACCGCGCCGTAGGGGTCTTAGCAGGAACCGCCGCGCTCAAGCAGTCCTTCACATTCGCCTTCTCGTTTCAGGCCGCGAACGCATCGGCCGGAAGAAGGCGCGAATGTCCTCGACCAGAAGACTCGGTTCCTCCAGCGCAGCGAAATGGCCGCCTCGCGGCATCGATGTCCATCGCTGAACGTCAAAGACCCGCGCCACCCAGGATCGAGGCGGCATCGGCAACTCGCGAGGGAAAAGCGCTACCCCAAATGGCGGCGAAACGCGTTCCAGCGTCTCGAACGCAAGAGGGAACAGTCGATTCTCCTTGTAGAGTCGCAAGGACGAGGTGAGCGCGTTGCTGAACCAATAGAGAGAAACATCCGTAAGGAGCGTGTCCATGCCGAAGGTGCGCTCCACGTCACCGTCGCAATCGCTCCAGCTACGGAACTTCTCGATCATCCAGGCTGCGAGACCGATCGGCGAGTCTGTCAGAGCATAAGCAAGCGTCTGAGGCTTCGTGCCCTGCAGATGGGCATAGGCGCCCTCCGTTGCCGTCCAGGCCGCGGCCTTTTCCAGAAAGGCCTGCTCCTCAACGGTGACAGGTGGCAGACCTGCACCCAAGGGTGGCCGATAGCTCCCGGGAATGTAATTGACGTGGACGCCAAGCACGCTTTCGGAATGGAGCCGTGCCATCCAGGCGGAAACGCCCGCGCCGATGTCGCCTCCTTGGGAAGCGAAGCGGTCGTAGCCGAGCCCGCGCATCAACTGTACCCATAACTCCGCGATGCGGCCGGAATGGAAGCCTGGTTCCGTCGGCGCCTGGGAAAAGCCGTATCCGGGCAAGGAGGGAACTACCACGTGGAAAGCGTCGGCCGGGTCACCACCATGGGCAGCTGGGTCTGCCAGCAATGGAATGACGTGTTCCATTTCGATGAACGAGCCGGGCCAGCCATGCGTTATGATCAGCGGCAGCGGCGCCGGTCCGTTGCCTGGCTGGTGGACAAAGTGGACATCTAGGTTGTTCAGCCTCGTCAGATATTGCGGCAGCCGGTTCAGCCGCGCCTCTTGCACTCTCCAGTCGAAGCGGTCTCGCCAGTAATCCGCAAGGCGCTTGATAAACGGCAGCTCGGCCCCATCGCTCCAGCCCGCTTCGCTTAGCGGAATTGGCCATCGTGTTGCGCTAAGCCGGCGCTGGAGATCTTCAAGTTGTTCGTTCGGAATTTGGATCTTGAAGGGGTGGGCGTCCATCGCTGTGCTTCCGATCTGTTGGATCACATCAGCCTACACCTAAGAGGATATCGGCCGAACCATGATTGCCAAAACCAAGGGGCACCTCTGGGCGATATGCCTCAAGGCGCCTTCGACAGCATCCAGTTCAGCGTTTGGCGCCAGTCCACCATGCGGATCGGCGTGCCGTGGGTGCCGGTCTCGAACCGGACGAACCGGGTCGGATAGGGATAGGCTTTGGAACTCGCAATGATGGAACGGAAGAAGGCTTCCTGCTTCTCCACGGGAAAGACCGGGTCCTTGCTGCCCTGGCCGAAGAACACCGGCACGTGACGCCTGTAAGCCGGGCTCGACAGGAAACTGTCATCCCATAGCGAGCCGAGCAGCAGCAGCCCGTTGATGCGCCGTCCCGTATCGTTGCGGCCGGCCAGCTTCCAGCACAGCGCGCCGCCCATCGAGCCACAGGCGACGAAGATTTTCGCGTCCGGCGAGGCCTCGGCATAATGGCCGATCAGCGCCGCGACCTGGGCCGCGCCCTTGTCGCCGAAATCGGTGAAATCGGGTGAGAGATAGAGGCCGCCATTGCCGGCCATCAGGTTCTTGATTCGGTTGAAGTTGCCGCCGAAGGTAAAGTCGTCGACGCCCTGCTTGCGGCTGCCGCCCTGCCCGTGTAGGTAAAGCACGATGATGCCGGCGCCCTCGGTCTTGCCGACAGCGACATGCCTGACATCGCCGGCATCGGTTTTCAGCAGCAGGTCCTGCTGCACCTTGCGCACGCCGACATCGACATACTTAGCCTGCACCCGGCGCTCCGGCACCTGGTCGCGGGCGTTGATGTCGCGCAGCTCCTGGTAGTCGATGATCGTGTAGGCGCCTTTGTCCGTGGACGAGAGCGTCGCCGGATAGGCGAAGAGATCGTCCTTGTAGGGTTTTAGCTCGAGCGCGTCGGCTGGGGCGGCTGAGAACAGGAAAAGGAGTGAAACCAGAAGGGTATGGAGCGCGGCCGCCCCCCTCTGGCCTGCCGGCCATCTCCCCCTCAAGGGGGGAGATTGGATGTCACGCCGCCTTCCGCCAATCTTCAAAGCCGCAGGATAGACGCCGCCATCGAAACTGCCAATCTCCCCCCTTGAGGGGGAGATGGCCGGCAGGCCAGAGGGGGGTGCGACGGTACGATTAGCCATGCCTCAGCCATGCGTTTTTCAGCTTCGGTTTGTCAATCCTGCAGCACGCCGCCGGCGTCTTCGAGCGCCTCGCGGGTGTCGACATCGATCGATGCTCCGTCGCCGATCTCGACGTCGATGACGTCCAGTCCCTCGGCCTCGACCAGATGGCGGGCGCCGGTGTCGCCCTCGAGATGGGCGATACCTCCAAACAGCGAACGCGGCAAAAGCACCGGATTGCCGCGGCGGCCGTCATGGGCGGCACGCACCACTGAGCGGCCGCCGTCCCTACGGAAGGCCTCGATCAGCCGGTCGAGATCGGTCGAGGAAATGCCCGGCATGTCGCCGAGGACGATCATGGCGCCGGCCGCCTCGGCTCCAACGCGGGCAATGCCGGCTTTTAGAGACGAGGACAGGCCGTCGGCAAAATCCGGATTGTCGGCAAAGATCACGTCGAGGCCCGAGAGCGCGGCGTGCACCCGCTCGCGCTGATGGCCGGTGACGACAACGGTGGCAGAAGCCTTGGAATCGAGCGCCCGTTCAGCGGTGCGGCGCACCAGCGGCTTGCCGTCGAACAGCGCCAGAAGCTTGTTCGGCCCGCCCATGCGGCTGGAGCGACCGGCGGCCAGAAGCACGATCTCGACCTTCAGCCCGGCTCTCGCCGGCAGCGGCTCGCGCGGCTGCGGCCTGGTCGGGATTTCCATCAAGAGGCCGCCAACGCCCATGCCGGCGATGTCCTTGGCTGTGACGTCGAGGCCGGCGATCAGCCTGTCGAGCACCCAATCGAAACCGTTCTCCTTGGGGCTGCGGGCGCAACCGGGCGCGCCGATGACGCGCTTGCCGTCGAGCGTGCCCAGCACCAGCAGATTGCCGGGATCGACGGGCATGCCCGCGCGGATCACCGTGCCGCCCGCGCGTTCAATCGCCGCCGGAACGACATCGTTGAAATCGCTCATCGCCGAGGCGCCGAAGATCACCACCATGTCGTTGTCGCGCGCCAGCGCGGCCGCTGCCTCGGCTACAGGCGCGATCTCGTGCGGCGTGCGGCGCTCCGTCGTCAGCTGGCCGCCGGAGCGTGCCAGCCGGGCCTCGGTGACGCGCAGCGTCTTGTCGAGCACGCTGGCCTTGATGCCGGGCAGCATCGTCTGAATGACGCCGATGCGCACCGGCTGATAAGCGTTGACGGCGAAGATCTCGCCACCGGCGCAGATTTTCACCACCTTGTCGACCAAAGCTGAGGCGACGGCGAAGGGGATGATCTTGACCGTCGCCACCATTTGCCCCGTCTCGACCGGCGCGTGCTGCGCCAGCGTGGCGATGGTGATGGTCGGGTCGACCGCATTGATGGCGTCGATCATGGCGGCATCGACGGTGAAGAGACCGGCGGCCTTGGCATGGAGGTTGACGCGGCCGGTCGCGGCAGGTTTTGCCTCGATGTTGCGGTGGGCCATGCTGGCAGCAATCTTTTCGGCCGCCGCATCCTCGCTGAGGTCATCGGCGGCAAGCACCGCCACGACGATCTCGGTAATGCCGGCCGCCTTCAGCACCGCCACGTCCTGCGTGCTCAGCCTGTGCGCCTTGCGGAAACGCCGCTCGCCCGCCGTCGTGGCATGCGCCAGCACCGCGCCTTGCGCCTGGTCGATTGGAACCGGACCGAATCTCACGCCGCAGCGCCTTTCGATTCCAGCCCGCGCGAGCGAAAGGCGTGGATCGTCTGCGCCAGGATGGCGACGGCGATCTCGGCCGGGCTCGCCGCGCCAATGTCGAGGCCGATCGGGGCGTGGATGCGAGAGATCTGGTCGGCGGTCGCGCCCAGCGCCAGCAAGCGCTCGACGCGCTTGGCGTGGGTTTTGCGGCTACCGAGCGCGCCGACATAGAAACAGTTGGCGTCGAGCGCGGCCTTCAGTGCGAAATCGTCGATCTTCGGATCATGGGTTACGGCGGCGAGCGCCGTATAGCTGTCGAGCGGCTGGCGTTTCAGCACATCCTCCGGCCATTCGGCATGGAGTGCTACATCGGGAAAACGGTCCGGGGTGGCGAAGGCGGTGCGCGGATCGACGATCTCCAGGGGATAGCCGGCGATCCTGGCCATCGGCGCCAGCGCCTGACTGATATGGACGGCGCCGACTACCACCAGGCGCGGCTGCGGCAAATGCGCGTTGAGGAAGAAGGTGCGCCCTTCAGCCTCGACCGAACCGGAATTGCCGGTGCGAAATGCCTTGGCGATCGCTTGCCCGAGATCGCCGGCAACCTGGTCGCCTTCGCGCACGATGCGGTCGCGGCCGTCGCCGAGATCGGTGACCAGGATCGCGGCGCGGCGGGCCCGGCGTTCGGCATTGAGCGTTTTGAGAGCGTAGGGATCCATGCCTAACCAAGCCGCTCCACATAGACCTTGATGCGGCCGCCGCAGGACAGGCCGACCTGCCAGGCGGTTTCGTCGGCAACGCCGAACTCCAGCATTTTGGCCTTGCCGCTATCGATGACGTCGATCGCCTCGCTTACCACGGCGCCCTCGACGCAGCCGCCCGAGACCGAGCCGTGGAAATTGCCTTCGGCGTCGATGACCAGATGACTGCCGACCGGCCTCGGCGCCGAACCCCAGGTCTCGACCACAGTGGCGATGGCGACATCCTTGCCGTCCTTCATCCAGCCTTCCGCGATGATCAAGGGGTCGCGGGCCTCATCGAGATAGATGCTGTTGTCCATGATCGCTTGCCTCAAAGTCTGTTTTTCTCTGGGAGCCTGTTTTCGGAATCCACTATGGCTATGCGGCGCGCCTGACACCAGCGTCCAGCCAGCGACGCGGATCGACCGAAGCGGCGAATTTCTTGTCCAGCGAGGCGCAGAGGTCGGCCAGCGCATCGAGATTGTGTACCGAGCGGAACTCGTCGACATGAGGCAGCATCGCTCTGACGCCGCGGGCGCGGGCCTCGAAACCGTCGAAGCGCAATAGGGGATTCAGCCAGATCAGCCGCCGGCAGGATTTGTGCAGGCGATCCATCTCCTCCGACAGGCCGGCGACATCGTCGCGCTCCAGCCCGTCGGTGATCAGCAGCACCACCGCACCCTGCCCGAGCACGCGGCGTGACCAGTGCTTGTTGAACTCCGCCAGCGTATCGCCGATGCGGGTGCCGCCCGACCAGTCCTTCACCGCCGCCGAGCAGTCGGCAAGGGCGGCATCGGGGTCGCGATGGCGCATCTGCCGCGTGAGATTGGTCAGTCGCGTGCCGAAGACGAAGGTGTGCACGCGCCGCCGTTTTTCGGTCAGCGCATGCAGGAAATGCAGAAAGATGCGCGTGTACTGGCTCATCGAGCCGGAGATGTCGGCAAGCACGACCAGCGGCGGATGGACCTTGCGGGCGGAACGGAATTTCGACAGGATCAGTTCGCCGCCGGTTCGGGCGACCGACCGCATCATGGCGCGTGGATCGATACGGCGGCCATGCAGGTCTGCCTTGAAGCGTCGGGTACGGACCATGTCGAACGGCAGCCGCAGCCGGGCAATCGCCTTCTTGGCGTCTGCCATCTCGTCGGCATTCATCTGGGCAAAGTCCTTGCCGCGCAGCACTTCATTCCCGGAGAAGGTTAGCCGGGCGTCGACTTCGATCTCCGGGATTTCCCTGACCGGCCGATTCTTCTCGTGGCCTTCGAACATGGCCTGGCTGACGCGGTTTTCTGCCGCGCGCGGCTTTTGCTTCTCCCTGGTGTCGGGCGCCACAGGCGAGAACATCGCCAGAAGTTTCTCGATCAGCTCGCGCGATTTCCAGAACAGCCGGAAGGCTTCGTCGAAAACAGGGTGATCCTCGTGCCGCGACACAAGCACGGCATGCAGCGTCCAGTAGAAATCGTCGCGCGAACCGATGCCGGCGGCCAGCACCGCCTCGATCGCATCCTTGACCGAAGCCGGCCCGACGCGCATGCCCGCTTTGCGCAAGGTGCGGGCGAAATAGACGATGTTGTCGGCGATGCGCCCGTCTTCCGTCGCCTCTCTGGGTTCGGTCTCTTTGGGGTAAGCACCCGGCGCCTTCACTGCCCTACTCCGCCGCCGCCAGTTCGGCCTTGACCTCATCGAGGATGCGCCGGCCCTCGCCCGCGCCGATGCGGGCAATGTCGTCCTGGTATTTCAACAAAACGCCGATCGTGTCGGAGACGGTTTCGGGATCAAGCGCCACCTTGTCGAGTTCGGTCAGCGCGCCGGCCCAGTCGATGGTTTCGGCGACACCCGGCGCCTTGAACAGCTCGACCCGGCGCAGCTTCTGGATGAACGACACCACTTCCGCGGAAAGTCGGCTGTTGGCCTGCGGCACCTTGCGGCGCACGATCTCCAACTCGCGCTCGGCATTGGGATAGTCGACCCAGTGATAGAGGCAGCGCCGCTTCAGCGCGTCGTGGATTTCGCGCGTGCGGTTGGTGGTGATGATGACGATCGGCGGTTCCTCCGCCTTGATCGTGCCGAGCTCGGGCACCGTCACCTGGAAATCGGACAGGATTTCGAGCAGGAATGCTTCGAAAGCCTCGTCGGTGCGGTCGAGCTCATCGATCAGGAACACCGGGGCCGCACCCGCCTTGCCGGTCAGCGCATCGAGCACCGGGCGGCGGATCAGGTATTTTTCGGAAAAGACATTGCGCTCCATGTCGGAGCGGTCGACCGAGCCTGCCGCCTCCTCCATGCGGATCTCTATCATCTGCGCGGCGTAATTCCACTCATAGACAGCGGACGAGACGTCGAGCCCTTCATAGCATTGCAGGCGGATCAGCCGGCGGCCGAGTGCGTGCGCCAGCACCTTGGCGATCTCGGTCTTGCCGACGCCGGCCTCCCCTTCAAGGAACAGCGGCCGCTGCATGCGCAGGGACAGGAACAGCACCGTTGCCAGCGAGCGGTCCGCGACGTAGTCCGCGCCGGTCAGGAGATCGAGCGTTTCGTCGATCGTCCGCGGCGCGGGGCGCGGTTTCAGCTCGGTCATTCTTTCTCCGTTGCCGCCTCTGCCCCGCTTTGCAGCACGTGGTAGTCGCGGGCGTGATAGATCAGCGGCCGCAAATTATCGCCCATGCGCAGGCCTGTCACCTTGCCAAAAAGCACACGATGGGTGGCCAGATCCTTGGTGTCGATCAATTCGCAGTCGAACACGGCGAGAGCGCCCTTCAGGGTAGGCGCGCCCGTCGATATGACGTCCCACTCGCCGAGCCCGAAACGCTCATCGGCCGACAGCCCGGTCAGGCCTGAAAACGCCACCGATAGCGGCTGCTGGTGCGAAGCCAATGTGTTCAGCGCAAACCGGCCGTTTTGCACGAACAGCTCGTTCTTGGCATTCTCGCGGTTGAGACAGACAAGCACGGTTGGCGGCGTGTCCGACACCGAACAGGCGGCAATCACCGTCGTGCCGCGTTTGCCGGCGGGCCCGTCGGTGGTCACCACATGGACGTGGCCGGCAAAATGCGCCATCGCGTCGCGATAGGCCTGAGGCCCTATGTCGTTCAACTTCAACACCGATGATTTTCCATAAGCGGGAACCCAAGCGTTATATATGGCGGCACACAATAGGCCACAAGCGAAGTGGTTGACGCCAATCCGCAAATTCCCGTGTTGCGCCTGGGGCGGGCAGCCTTTAGGTCTTGGCGGAAGAGACGCTGGAAGCATGCGACCCGCACGGAGGAATTCGTCGTCAGAATGCGACCCCCAACAGCTGTAATAGCGGCACTGCTCTGGCTGCTGCCCGCAAGCGCCGGCGCGCAGACTTTGCTTGTCGGCGTCGCCGCACCCCTGTCCGGTCCGTCGGCGATCCTGGGCAAGCAGATCGAGGCGGGTGCTGCCCTGGCAGCAGAAGCCAACGGCGCCGAGATCAGGACGGTCGACGATGCCTGCACCGCCGATGGCGGGGCTGCCGCCGCCAGGGAATTCGCCGCTGCGAAGGTCGATATCGTCGTCGGCTTCCTCTGCACCGAGGCGATTCAGGCGGCGCTGCCGATCCTGAAGGACGCCAACATACCGGTCATCACCGTTGGCGTGCGCACCGAAAGCCTGACCGACCGCCGCGCCAAAACCGGCTGGCCGGTCTACCGGCTGGGCCCGCGCGGCGATGACGAGCGCAATGCGGTGGCCGGCATCCTGACCCGGCTGTGGCAGAGCGAATTGTTCGCCATCGTCGATGACGGGACCATCTATGGCCGCGAAATCGCCGAGACGCTGCGCGCAGCGGCCGAACAGGCGGCGCTGAAGCCGGTCTTCACAGACACCTTCCGGCCCCAGCTCGACAACCAGATCGGACTGATCGGCCGGCTGAAGAAGGCGGGCGCTACGCATGTCTTTGCCGGAGGCGACGGCGACGACATCGCCATTATGGGCCGCGACGCCGGCCAGCTCGAGGCCGGCATCGTCTTTGCCGGCGGCGAGAATTTGCGCACGCCACCCGGCGATGTGCCTTACGCCGTCGGCACGCTGATGATCGCGCCGCCGGAATGGGCCGATGTCGCCGATCCCAAGGTGCTGGCGGCGTTTACGGCCGAAAACATCGCGCCGGATGGCTATGCCTTGCCGGCCTATGCGGCGGTGGAGATTGCCAAGGCGGCCTCGGCCTCGGCCGCGCCCGAGACCTCGGGCAAGGGGCTGGTCGACGCGCTAACCGGGCATGATTTCACCACCGCGATCGGCCCGCTGCGGTTCGACGACAAAGGCGATCTGAGCCAAAACCTCTATCGCGCCTTCCGCTTCGACGGGACGCGTTTCGTGCCGGCGGAGACGAATTGATGTTTCGCACCGGGCCGCGCAATCTGATCACCGATGTCGCCGGCCTGCGCGTCGGCAACGCGTCGGACGCAAGGTTGAAATCGGGCGTCACGACCGTGCTGTGCGATGAACCGGCGGTCGGTGGCGTGCAGATCCTCGGCGGCGCGCCGGGCACGCGCGAGACCGACCTGCTCGAACCGCACAATTCCATCGAGGCGGTCCATGCCGTCGTGCTTTCGGGCGGTTCGGCCTTCGGCCTCGACGCCGCATCGGGCGTGCAGGCGGCGTTGCGTGAAAAAGGCGTTGGCGTCGATGTCGGCGGCTTTCGGGTGCCGATCGTGCCGGCGGCGATCCTGTTTGACCTGCGCAATGGCGGCGACAAGGATTGGCGCCGTTATCCTCCCTACCGCGACCTCGGCTACGAAGCAGCCCAGGCGGCAACAGTCGACTTTCCGCTCGGCACAATCGGCGCCGGCACCGGGGCGCTGAGTTCCGGGCTGAAGGGCGGCCTTGGCTCTGCCTCGACTGTGCTCGACAGCGGCGTCACCATCGGCGCACTCGCCGCCGCCAACCCGACCGGCTCGGTAACGATCGCGCGGACCCGCTATTTCTGGGCGGCGCCCTTCGAGATCGGCGATGAATTCGGAGGCCTCGGCTATCCCTCGCCGATGCCGGACGACGCCAGGCGGATCCTGTTGAAACACCGCGACAAGCGTGTCGGTGGACAAGCCGAGGCCGGTGGCAACACCACCATCGCCGTCATCGCCACCGACGCCGTGCTGACCAAGGCGGCAGCCAAGCGGCTGGCCATTTCAGCGCATGACGGCTTCGTGCGCGCCATCTGGCCCGTGCACACGCCGGCTGACGGCGATCTGGTGTTCGCGCTGGCGACGGGCAAGAGCGGCATAGAACTCAGCGCCGACGATGCCGTCGATTTCTTTGCCGCCGCCGGCGCCACCATGGCGCGCGCCATCAGCCGCGGCATCCATGCCGCGACGCCGGCCGAAGGCGATCTGTTTGCGGTGTGGTCGTCGCGCTGACTTTCAATCAGGTCGGGTCGGACTCCTCTTCCTCGAAGCTGACCGCGACATCCGAATTTGCCGACAGCCAGACTTTCTGGCCCTCGACCTCGGCAAGCAGGCTCAAGGGAATGTAGTGGTGATGCCCCTGATGGGCGCCCTCGCCGCTGTCGGCCTTGGTCAACTTGATCCGCTCGCCATCGACCCTGTCGACGGTGCCGATGTGAACGCCGTCGGCGCCGACCACTTCCATATGCTCGCGAATCTTGCTGGCCTCAGTCATGGGGTGTTCTCCTTTTGAAAACGATCGACGATAACAAACAGAGGCGAAATTGGATGCATCGCCTTTCGAATAGCACGATGTTTTGACTGTCTCGTGATAGGGAACGATCGAACCACGGCAGGCGGAGCGGAACCCCGATGCGAAATCTCGTCCTGATTGGCGTTTGCCTGCTGGTCCATCTGGCATCCGCCATGGCCGCCCGAGCGGGCGATGTCGCCGAGCTTGAAATCCTCGGCTTCAGCAAGGATGGCAGCGTCTTCGCCTTCGAGGAATATGGTGTGGCAGACGGTTCGGGCTTTCCCTATGCCAATCGCTACTACATCAACACCGCCGACGACACGTTCCTGAAGGGCACGCCAATCCGGGTCCGGCTGGAGGATGAGACCGCCTCGCTCGAGACGGCCCGTCAGCAAGCCAGGCAAAAAGGCGAAGCAATCATTGCCCAGGCCGAGCTTACCGCCAACCGCGGCATCACCGCCGGCTTCAACCCGGTGACCGAATTGTCGGCCGACCCGTTCCGCATGGTGGTGAACCCACGGCCGATCTTTTCGCCGGTCGACCCGCCGCTGGAATTCCGGCTGGACGAGATCGGCATGAATGACACCGAAAGCTGCCAGAGCCAGGGCGAGGTCAACGGTTTTCGCCTGCTGCGGATCGAGGCCAGGGATGGCGGCCGGACCCATCTGCTGCATGAGGATAAATCGATCCCGAAAAGCCGTGGCTGCCCGAACGGCTACAGGATCGGCGCGGTGCAGACGTTCTCGATGGACAGCATCAGCGCCTATGCGGTGCTGATCGCGGTGCGCCAATACGGCTTCGAAGGGCCGGATTTTCGCTGGATCGCCGTGACCGGACGCCTGTGACAGCGCTCGATCAATCCAGCTGGCGCAAGCGCGCCGGAAATCGCGTCAGCCGCGCCATACCATCGACGGGCGCGGCGCTTGTCGGCGCCTTGCTGTGGGCGATGGCCATGGGCGCCAGCGCGCTGACCGGTCTTTGGCTCGACAATTGGGAGACCCCGGAAAAGATCCGCTTCGTCGCCCTGCTGTTTGCGACCGGCGCGGCATTGGCCTTTCCCGTCGGGTTGTTCGCGGCGCGGCTGGTCTCGCTCGACCGGCACTGGGAAGTGGCGTTCGCCGCCGCCTTCGTCTGCCTGCTTGCCACGACGCTCGCCTTCACCGGCGGGTTGTTTGCGCTGCAATACCGCTCCTACTATGCCGAATGGCACGCGGAGGCCTTCACCGCCCGGTGGGCGTTCGAACTGGTCTTCACCTCGCTGACGGCGCTCTACCAATTCGTGGTGCTGGGTATCAGGCTCTATTTTCCGCTCGGATTCATCGCGCTTGCCGCCGCCAGCGTGTGGTTTGCGCGCCAGCAGCGTTGAGCATTCGGTCCGCCTCTGTTAGGACGCGCACTTAACCACGGACACATCAGGACTGACGGATGATCCCTCGCTATTCCCGGCCGGAAATGGTCGCCATCTGGTCGCCGGAAACCCGCTTCCGCATCTGGTTCGAAATCGAGGCCCATGCCTGTGATGCGCTGGCTGAGCTCGGCGTCATCCCCAGGGAAGCCGCCAAGACCATCTGGGAAAAGGGCAATGCGGCAAAATTCGACGTCGGCAAGATCGACGAGATCGAGGCCGTCACCAAGCACGACGTCATCGCCTTCCTCACCCATCTCGCCGAATTCGTCGGGCCGGATGCGCGTTTCATCCACCAGGGCATGACCTCGTCAGATGTACTCGACACCTGCCTTGCGGTGCAGCTCGGCCGCGCCAGCGATATCCTGCTGGCCGACCTCGACGGCCTGCTCGCCGCGCTGAAGCGCCGGGCCTTCGAGCACAAGGACACCGTCACCATCGGCCGCAGCCACGGCATCCACGCCGAGCCGACCACCTTCGGCGTCAAGCTGGCGCAGGCCTATGCCGAGTTCTCGCGCTGCCGCGAGCGGCTGGTGCACGCGCGAGAGGATATTGCCACCTGCGCTATCTCGGGCGCGATCGGCACCTTCGCCAACATCGACCCTTATGTCGAAGAGCATGTGGCGAAAAAGCTTGGGCTGAAGCCGGAACCGGTGTCGACGCAGGTCATCCCGCGCGACCGCCACGCCATGTTCTTTGCCACGCTCGGGGTCATCGCCTCGTCGGTCGAGCGGCTGGCGACCGAGATCCGCCATCTGCAGCGCACTGAGGTGCTGGAAGCGGAAGAGTATTTTTCGCCGGGCCAGAAGGGCTCGTCGGCAATGCCGCACAAGCGCAACCCGGTGCTGACTGAAAACCTCACCGGCCTTGCCCGCATGGTGCGGTCCATGGCCTTGCCGGCAATGGAGAATGTGGCGCTCTGGCACGAGCGCGACATTTCGCATTCCTCGGTCGAGCGCATGATCGGCCCGGACGCCACGGTAACACTCGATTTCGCGCTGTCGCGGTTGACCGGCGTCATCGACAAATTGCTGGTCTATCCCGACAACATGCTGAAGAACATGAACAAGTTCCGTGGCCTTGTGCATTCGCAGCGCGTGCTTTTGGCGCTGACGCAAGCCGGCGTCAGCCGCGAGGACGCCTACCGCCTGGTGCAGCGCAACGCCATGAAGGTATGGGAACAAGGCGCTGATTTTCTTGAAGAATTGTTGGGTGACAAGGAAGTCACCGCAGCGCTGCCCGAAGCCGAGATCCGCGAGAAATTCGACCTGGGCTATCACACCAAGCATGTCGACACGATCTTCAAGCGGGTTTTCGGATAGGTTTTTCGATGCGGCTGGCCGTCCTTTCCGACATCCATGGGAATCTGCGCGCGCTTGAGGCGGTTCATGCGCAGATCAAAGACGCTTCTCCCGACATCATCGTCAATCTGGGCGATTGTCTTTCCGGGCCGCTATGGCCTGAAGAAACCGCGCAATATCTGATGGCGCAGAACTGGCCGACCGTGCGCGGCAATCACGACCGTGTGCTGATCGAGCCGCCTGCTTCCGGGTTGGAAGACGTCGATGCTTTCACCCACCAACGCCTCTCTGAGACATCCCTGACCTGGCTCTCGGCCTTGCCGGTCACCCTGTCGCCTGCCCCGGACATCCTGCTGTGCCATGGCAGCCCGAGTGACGACAACGTGTTCCTGCTTGAGGAAGACGGAGGCAGCCACTTCCACCCCTCCAATGAAAAGCAGATCAGGCACAAGCTCGGCAGCGCCGGCGCCGGGCTGACCTTGTGCGGCCATACACATACGCCGCGCGTTGTGCGTTTGTCGGACAACCGGACAATCCTCAATCCGGGCAGCGTCGGCGTCCAGGCATTCCCCGGCCTGACCGTGACCGGCAGTCCGCATGCCCGCTACGCCCTCGCTACGCGCAAGGACGGACAATGGTTTTTCAGCCATCACGTGGTCAATTATGACTGGACCGAGGCGTCCACCCGCGCGACAGCCACCGGCTTCGACAGCTGGGCGCATGGGCTGCTGACGGGCTACGCCGCCAATTCCTTGTAAGAACCGAGCGGGCGCTCAGCCGGCGGCGCCCGGCACGGTGCGGATCACCGTGCCCCACGGATCTTCCCGCGTGGTTTCAGCGGTTGTCCTGTCCGAGCGCATCTCGACCCAGGCCAGCCCTGAGCGGGACGGATCGCGGCGCCCGGCGCCGGCGCTGTGCCACGAATTGCCACCGATATGATGGTGGTAGCCTCCCGACGACAGGAACACCGCCTGCCCTCCATACTTAGCGACCGTGTCGAAGCCAAATTCGTCGTGCCACCAGGCCTCGGCATCTTCCGGCCGGCCGACGCGCAGATGGACATGGCCGACAATGCTGTTTTGCGGCGCGCCCTGCCAGCCGGCGTCACCGGCCGGCACGCTGCCAACCACGGCAGCCAGGTTCAGCCGCTCGGTCGCCATGGCGATCTTGTCGCCGTTCCACTTCCACTCCTGCGGCAGACGGTCCCTATAGATTTCAATGCCGTTGCCTTCGGGGTCGGTCAGGTAGAGAGCCTCGCTGACCAGATGGTCGGAGGCGCCCTCGATGCGGATCTTGTTGGCGGCGGCGTGGTTTATCCAGCGGCCGAGATCGGCGCGGCTGGGCAGCAGGAAAGCGGTGTGGAACAGGCCGGCGCTGCGCGGATCGTCGGGCTTGGCCGCTGCATCAGGCTCGATCACCAGCAGCGGGCGCTCGGCAGCGCCCAGCGTGATGGCGCCATCGGCGCGGCTCAATTCCTGCAGGCCGACAACAGCCCGGTAGTAATCGGCAAGTCCTTCGGCGTCGCGCGCCTTCAGGCCCACGCGTGACACGCTGACGGGGGTCGTCGCGGCAAAAGGCAGTTCGCTCATAAAACTCTCCGTTCAGCGCATTATCCCAGGCCGCGCCACCAGTCTATTCTGTCGTCCATCTCTTCCTGCCTCAAATCGTCGATCCTGATCGTTCACACAAGATGGAAAGAATCGAACAGGTTGTTCACAATTGTGATGCACCGCATGCGTCAGCGCGGGTTGCACGAGACACGGCCGCTCGCTATCTCAGCGCCATGAAAGTCAAAGACGCAGATATTCTGATCGTGCCGGGCTACACCAATTCCGGCCCTGAACACTGGCAGACACGCTGGCAGTCGAAACTGTCGACAGCGCGTCGGGTCGAACAGGCGGAGTGGTCGAAGCCGGTGCGCGAGGACTGGACGGCGAGCGTGGCGAACGCTGTCAACGAGGCCGAGCGGCCGGTGGTGATCGTTGCCCATTCCCTGGGCGTGGCGGCCGCGGTGCAGGCCATTCCGCAGTTCAGGAAGCCGGTCGCCGGCGCGTTTTTTGTCGCGCCGCCCGACGTCGCCAACCCGGAGATAAGGCCGCGTCACCTGATGACCTTTGGTCCCTATGCGCGCGAACCGCTGCCCTTCCCGTCCATCGTCATCGCCAGCCGCAACGATCCGTTCTGCGCCTTCGAGGTTGCCGAGGACATTGCCGGCGCCTGGGGTTCGCTGTTCATCGATGCCGGCGAAACCGGTCACCTCAATGAGGATGCCGGCTTCGGCCCGTGGCCGGAAGGGTCGATGACCTTCGCCAAGTTCCTGACCGACCTCAAGGCCTGACCGGGCAAGGCACCACGCCTCAGCCCTTGATCGAATCGTTCATGCTTTTGATGAGTATCTTTGCGCCGAGCGAAATCAGCGCATGGTCCGAGCCCATCGCCAGCAGCCGGTAGCCCATCGCCACGACGCGGCCGGCAATCGCCGGCTCAACGACGTAGATCGCCGCATGCTTGCCCGCCTTGCGCGTCCGCTCGGCGATGGAGGCGACGGTTTCCATCATGCTTTCCAGCGTCGAATTGACGGTGGCGCCATTCGACCAGGCGATGGAGAAATCCGATGGGCCGAGGAAGATGCCGTCAATGCCCGGCGTGTCGAGGATGCCGTCCAGCGCATCGAGTGCGGCGCGCGTTTCGACCATGGCAAAGGCCATGGTGCGTTGATTGGTGTCGCGCAGCCATTCGGCGTGGTCGCCTTTGCCATGGCGCGGAAAAGCATAGGTCGGGCCCCAGGAGCGCTCGCCCATCGGCGGATATTTCATCGCCGCGGCAAAGAGTTTTGCATCGGCCACCGAATTCACCATCGGTGCAATCACCGCCTCGGCACCGAAATCGAGGGCGCGGCTGGCCATGTCGAAGCGGCCGACCGGAATGCGCACCAGCGCCGGCTTGTTGGCGGCCAGCACCGGCACCAGGCCGCGCAAGACCGAGTCTTCGTGGTGTCCGCCATGCTGCATGTCGAGCGTGACGGCGTCAAAACCCTGCTTGGCGATGATTTCGACCGTCAAAGCGTCCGGAACGCCGGACCAGGCGGTGAACAGCGTTTCATCCGCCGCCAGGCGTGACTTCAGGGACATGGGTGCTTTCCTCGTTGGGTAGAGCCTTGTAACAGGCCTACGCACAGTTTCAGCCGGAAAAGGCTGAAAAGGCAAAGAAAAACCGCCCGGCTGGACCGGGCGGTCGATTGGTCCAGCGCTACTCGCTCTAGGTGTTCTTGATCTGCTCGATCGCCTGCGCCATCAGTTCGTCCATGGTGCGGCGGATCTGGTGATCCGACTGGTCGACGCCGGCGGCGTCGAAATCCTTGCGGATCTTGCGGAATACGTCGTGATCGCCAGCTTCCTCGATGTCGGAAACCACAACTTCCTTGGCATAGGCGTCGGCGTCAGTGCCGGACTTGCCCAGCTTTTCGGCTGCCCACAGGCCAAGCGCCTTGTTGCGGCGTGCCGAAGCCTTGAAGCGAAGTTCTTCGTCGAAGGCGAATTTGCGCTCAAAACCCTCTTCGCGGTCTTTCATGCTGCTCATGGCTTCCCTCCGATGAAATCGATTCGCGTTGGTGATGGATATGTGTGCTGCCGCAGCACAAACCAAAAGGGCGCGGGCCGGTCAATATGCTACATCGCTTGCTGCGCTGCGGCATTTCATTCCTGAAAGCGGTCGATCGAAAGGATTTGCCGATTGAGCAAACGCTGTGATTGGGATAGACCCGGCATTGAACCCCACCCGTCGCCGCACCAATTTAGGCAGACGGACAGGAACTGGTCGCTTGCCGCCTGCCCGCAAATCCAGAGAAAAATCAGATGAAAAATCGCCGCCGCATTTATGAAGGCAAGGCCAAGATCCTCTATGAGGGACCGGAACCGGGCACACTTATCCAGTTCTTCAAGGATGATGCGACCGCATTCAACAAGAAGAAACATGAGGTCATCGACGGCAAGGGTGTGCTCAACAACCGCATTTCCGAGTACATCTTCAACCATCTGAACCGCATGGGCATTCCGACCCACTTCATCCGCCGGCTCAACATGCGCGAGCAGTTGATCAAGGAAGTCGAGATTATTCCGCTCGAAGTGGTGGTGCGCAATGTCGCCGCCGGCTCGCTGTCCAAGCGCCTCGGCATCGAGGAAGGCACCGTTCTGCCGCGCTCGATCATCGAATTCTATTATAAGGCCGATGCGCTCGACGATCCGATGGTGTCGGAAGAGCACATCACCGCTTTCGGCTGGGCAAGCCCGCAGGAGATCGACGACGTCATGGCGCTGGCCATCCGCGTCAACGACTTCCTCTCCGGCCTGTTCATGGGTGTCGGCATCCAACTCGTCGATTTCAAGATCGAATGCGGCCGCCTGTTCGAGGGCGACATGATGCGCATCGTCGTTGCCGACGAGATCTCGCCGGATTCGTGCCGGCTGTGGGACGTGGCAACGCAGGACAAGCTCGACAAGGACCGTTTCCGCCGCGATATGGGCGGCCTCGTCGAAGCCTATCAGGAAGTTGCCCGCCGCCTCGGCATCATGAACGAGAACGAGCCGCCGCGCCCGACCGGCCCGGTGCTCGTCGCCTCGACCGATGGCCTCAAAGGCAAGCCGCACTAAGTCTTCATTTCTTGACGCGATTCCGGACGAAAAACCGCTTCAGACTTTTCCTGGAATTGCTAAGTCTTCGAACAGGAACCTGTCCAGCATGATCAAGGCCCGCATCACCGTCACCCTCAAGAACGGCGTGCTCGACCCGCAGGGAAAAGCCATAGAGCACGCTCTGTCCGGACTGGGGTTCGGCGGCGTCGGCCAGGTGCGGCAGGGCAAGGTCTTCGACCTCGAGCTCTCAGAGACCGACAAGGCCAAGGCCGAAGCCGATCTGAAAGCCATGTGCGACAAGCTGCTGGCGAACACAGTGATCGAGAATTACGCGGTGGAGATCGCTTGATATGAAATCAGCTGTCGTTCTTCTCCCCGGCCTCAACCGCGACCGCGACATGATTGCGGCGCTGACCAAGATCTCCGGGCAGGCGCCGGCGACCGTCTGGCAGACCGACACCGAAATCCCTGATGTGGACCTGATCGCCATTCCCGGCGGCTTCTCGTTCGGCGACTATCTGCGTTGCGGCGCCATTGCCGCGCGCATGCCGGTCATGCGGGCGGTGGCGGAAAAGGCGGCCAAGGGCGTCATGGTCATCGGCGTCTGCAACGGCTTCCAGATCCTGGTCGAGGCTGGCCTTTTGCCCGGCGCGCTGATGCGCAATGCCTCGCTGAAATTCGTCTGCCGAGAGGTGAAGCTCGAAATCGCCAACGCCAACACCATGTTCACCCGCCGCTACCAGCCGGGTCAGATCATCCGCACGCCGGTGGCGCATCACGACGGCAATTATTTCGCCGACGCCGACACGCTTGCCCGTCTCGAAGGCGAAGGACAGGTGGTGTTTCGCTATGCCGAGGGCAGCAATCCCAATGGCTCGATGAACGACATTGCCGGTATCGTCAGCGAGAAGGGCAATGTGCTCGGCCTGATGCCGCATCCCGAAAACCTGATCGAGGCAGCGCATGGCGGAAGCGACGGCCGCGCCCTGTTCGAAGGCGCGCTCGGCATCGCCGCCTGATATCTCTTCGAATTCCTTTCAAAACGCGGGGGCGGTTGACCATGAGACTGATGATTGTTCGCCTAGGTCCCCTGGCTGCTGCCGGCTTGGCGTTGGCGTCCTGCCAGTCCAGCCCGAAGAGCGCGCCGGTCCCCACGGGCAAGAGCGCTTCGCTGCTGGCCATGGAACAGGTAGCGATATCGGCCCACAAATGCTGGATCGCCAGCAAGGATCCAGCCTTCAAATCCTATCAGATGGCCAATGAGCTGAATTCGTTCAGCGGCACGCCCCGCTTCCTGCTGGTGCCGGCCAAGCATTATGGCGGCAAGCCGCTGCTGGTCGTCCAGGCGCAAGGCAATTCCAGCCGCGTCGACGTGTTCGGTCCGCTGATGGACGATCCGCTCGGCGCGCGCATCGGATCCGACATTGCGCGCTGGCAAACGGGCAACCCCTCCTGCAACGCGGCCGCCTGACGCCATGGGCCGCTTCCTGCAGTTTGCGGGATTGGTCATAGGTCTGGCCGGGCTTGTCCTGCAAGCGTGCATCACCATCCCGGCATCGATGGAGGCCGGCCGCAGTTTTCTCGGCTCCATCGTCTTTCTGTTCAGCTTCTTCACCATCCTGACCAACATCGGTGCGGTGCTGGTCCATGTCTCGCTGCTGTCGCCTTCGGGCTACGCCTGGCTGCCCGCCTTTGCCGGACCGCGGATGCGGGCCGGCGTCGCCGTGTCCATCGCGCTTGTCTTCATCGTCTATGCGACGGTTCTGGCGCAGCTCTGGCAGCCGCAGGGGCTGTTCCTGCTCTGTGACGTGCTGCTGCACTATGTGACGCCGGTGCTGTTCGTGCTGTGGTGGCTTATTGCAGGCGCTGACGGCAGGACACGCTGGAGCGACATTTCGTGGTGGATGGCCTATCCGATCGCCTATCTCGCCTATGCGCTGGCGCGCGCACCGATCGCAGGCGAAGTGCCCTACCCGTTCCTCGACGTTGCGAAAAACGGCGCGGCCAACGTCGCCCTTGCGGCGCTGGCCGTCACCGGTGTTTTCCTGGTGCTGTGCATCCTCGCCGTGCTTGCCGATAAGGGCGTCTCACGCCTCAGGGCTCCGGGCACACGCCGCTGACCAGACTACAAGTTAGTCCCAGAATCGCCTGATGCCTTCGCGGTGAGCGTCGTCACGCGACACACCGATGTCCCTGAGCTGCTCGTCGGTCATTTCGAGCAAAGCCAGGCGGCCGCGACGGCGCTCGATCAGCACGTCGATCCATCGCGCCAGCGATCTGACCACATGCACGATCCGGCCGACAAAGCCTCGCCGGCTGGACGGGCAAGGCCCGACGAATTCAATGCCCGCGCAGCGAATTGTCTCGATTGTATCCATTGTCTTTCTGCCAACCTTGCAAATTGTACCCATCTTGGTACGGTTCTGATATGCATTGACACCCGATCTGGTGCGATATACAGAATTGTCACCATGACAAATTGGCTCCCTGACCTCACCATCGGTTCCGGCCCGCTTTACCAGCGCCTTGCCGACAGCATCGAGTCGGACATCGACAAGGGCGTCATCGATGCCGGGGCAAAATTGCCGCCGCAGCGCGATCTCGCCTATGATATCGGCACGACGGTCGGCACGATCGGCCGAGCCTATCAGCTGCTGCGCGAGCGCGGCCTGGTGAGCGGCGAAGTCGGTCGCGGGACCTATGTGCTGGCGCAGCAATCGGAAGCGTCACCCGAATTCGCCGAGCCTGCCGTGCAAGGCACGCGCTATGTCGATGCGCCGCCCGGCAAACTGCGTTTCGACAGCACTGCCGCGCCCGACATCGGCCAGGGCGCCATTGTCGCTGACATGCTCTCGCGCACGGTGCAGGAACACCCGCACGAGATTTCGAGCTACACCAGGGATTTTCCGGAGCGCTGGTTCGAGGCCGGCGCCCGGTGGCTGTCGCGCAATTCGTTCCGTCCGGCGGCCGACACCATCGTTCCCACGCTTGGCACGCATGCCGCGGTGATGGCGGCGATTGCGGCACTGACCACGCCGGGCGACTATGTCGTCTTCGAGCACCTCACCTATTCGCAGATCGCCCGCAGCGCCGGGCTGATCGGGCGGCGCATAGCACTGGTGGCATCGGACGAAGAAGGCCTCGATCCCGAGGATTTCGAACGCGTCTGCGCGCAGAAGCACCCGAAGATGATCTTCCTGATGCCGACGGTGCAGAACCCGACGCTGGCGATCCTGTCGGTTTCGCGCCGCGAGGCGATCGCCCGCGTCGCGCGCGCGTACAATGTCATCGTCATCGAGGACGATCTCTATGGCGGCCTGACCGAAGATCCGACGCCGCTCATCGCCGAATATGCGCCCGAGCGCACCATTGTCGCCGGCGGTCTGTCGAAATCGGTCGCGGCAGGTGTTCGCGGCGGCTGGCTCTCCTGCCCGCCCGCCTATCGCCATCGCATCCGCGTCGCCCACAAGATGATGACCGGCGGAATGCCGTTCCTGCTGGCGGAGGTGAATGCGCGGCTGGTGCTGTCAGGGCAGGCTGGCGATATCCGCAAACGCAGCATTGCCGAAATTGCCGCCCGGATCGCCATCGTGCGCGAGACACTGGCCGGTTTCGCCTTCAAGTCACACGGCAGCGTGCCCTTCGTCTGGCTGACGCTGCCCGATCCCTGGCTGTCCGGCACTTTCAGGAGCGCATGCCTCGAAAATGGCGTGCTCCTCGACGACGAGGACGAGTTCAAGGCGGGGCGTTCCGAGCAGGTTTTTCACGGCGTGCGTTTCGGCGTCTCGCAGCCAAGGCGGCGCGAGGACATCACCGGCGGCGTCGCGGTGATCCGGCGGCTGCTGGAGGAAGGCCGCGCCGGCTACGACAGTTCGTCCTGACTCGATCCTCCTGTATCCCGATCTTCAGGTTCAGCCCTCTGCCTTGAAGTTTTTGGCTTCCTTCGCGCCCTTGTCCTTGCCGTGCTTCTCGGCCAGGTCCTTGGCCTGCTTGGGCGAAACGTCGGTGGTCTCGGCAATATGCATGGCCTCCTTGTCGGAGAGGCGATTGTCTTTCTTGCCTTGCTTGGTGGCCATGTCGAAATCTCCTGATTGGTTTGAGGCCTAACGGCCGGGATGCCATAGCGTTCCCCAGCGGCTCCCCGCTACCATCGTCGCCCTGTGGTTTTCCGGCGTTTTTCGTCATCCAATGGGGTGTATCACGCCAAAGCTTGCGATATGAGGGGACTCAAATTCCCCTCTCCCATGGACATCAATCGCCGCCCATGACCATTTCCAATTCCGTGCCGATCACCCCGGAACTCATAGCCGCGCATGGGCTGAAGCCCGACGAATACCAGCGCATCCTCGATCTGGTCGGGCGCGAACCGAGCTTTACCGAACTCGGCATCTTCTCGGCGATGTGGAATGAGCACTGCTCCTACAAATCCTCGAAGAAATGGCTGCGCACGCTGCCGACCACCGGGCCGCAGGTCATCCAGGGTCCGGGCGAGAACGCCGGCGTGGTCGATATCGGCGACGGCGACTGCGTCGTCTTCAAGATGGAGAGCCACAACCATCCCTCCTACATCGAGCCCTACCAGGGTGCGGCGACCGGCGTCGGCGGCATATTGCGCGACGTCTTCACCATGGGCGCGCGGCCGATTGCGGCGATGAACGCTTTGCGCTTCGGCGCACCGGACCATCCCAAGACCAGGCACCTGGTCAGCGGCGTGGTTTCCGGCGTCGGAGGATACGGCAACGCCTTTGGCGTGCCGACCGTCGGCGGCGAGGTCAATTTCGACGCCCGCTACAACGGCAACATCCTGGTCAACGCCTTTGCCGCGGGCCTCGCCAAGACCGATGCGATCTTCCTGTCGGAAGCCAAGGGCGTCGGCCTGCCGGTCGTCTATCTCGGCGCCAAGACCGGGCGCGACGGCGTCGGCGGCGCCACGATGGCCTCGGCCGAGTTCGACGACAAGATCGACGAGAAGCGCCCGACCGTGCAGGTCGGCGATCCCTTCACCGAAAAATGCCTGCTCGAAGCCTGTCTTGAGCTGATGGCGTCTGGCGCCGTCATCGCCATCCAGGACATGGGTGCGGCCGGCCTCACCTGTTCGGCGGTCGAGATGGGCGCCAAGGGCGACCTCGGCATCGAGCTTCACCTCGACCAGGTGCCGGTGCGCGAAGAGCGCATGAGCGCCTATGAGATGATGCTGTCGGAGAGCCAGGAGCGCATGCTGATGGTGCTGCGCCCCGAGAAGGAAAAGGAAGCCGAGGCGATCTTCCACAAATGGGGCCTCGACTTCGCCATTGTCGGCAAGACCACCGACGATCTGCGCTTCCGCGTCATTCACCAGGGTGACGAGGTCGCCAACCTGCCGATCAAGGACCTTGGCGACAAGGCGCCGGAATATGACCGCCCCTGGGTCGAGCCGAAGAAACCTGCGGCGCTTGCCGCCGGCGATGCGCCGAAGGCCGATGTCGCCGACGCGCTGTTGAAACTGCTCGGCGGGCCGGACCTGTCGTCGCGCCGCTGGGTGTGGGAGCAGTACGACACGCTGATCCAGGGCAATTCGCTGCAGCTTCCGGGCGGCGACGCCGGCGTGGTGCGCGTCGAAGGCCATCCGACCAAGGCGCTCGCCTTCTCCTCCGACGTGACGCCGCGCTATTGCGAGGCCGACCCGTACGAAGGCGGCAAGCAGGCGGTGGCCGAATGCTGGCGCAACCTGACCGCCACCGGCGCGCTGCCGCTGGCGGCCACCGACAACCTCAATTTCGGCAATCCGGAACGGCCTGAGATCATGGGCCAGCTGGTCGGCGCGGTGAAAGGCATTGGCGATGCCTGCCGGGCGCTCGGCTTCCCGATCGTGTCGGGCAATGTCTCGCTCTACAATGAAACCAATGGCCAAGGCATCCTGCCGACGCCGACCATCGGCGGCGTCGGGCTGATCGCCGACTGGTCGAAGATGACCCGTATCGGCTTCGCCGCCGAGGGCCAGATGATCCTGCTGGTGGGCGCACCCGCAAGCTGGGGCAGCCATCTCGGCCAGTCCGCCTATTTCAGGGACATTCATTGCCGTACCGACGGGCCGCCGCCACCTGTCGACCTCGCCCACGAAAAGCGCGTCGGCGACCATGTGCGCGCGCTGATCGCGTCGGGCGTCGTGACCGCGGCCCATGACCTTTCCGATGGCGGCCTTGCCGTGGCCCTAGCCGAAATGGCGATCGCGTCCGGCATCGGCGCCACCATTCCGGGGCTCGCCGGCACCGACCCGATCCCGGTCTGGTTCGGCGAAGACCAGGGCCGCTACCTCCTGACGCTGTCCGTCGATCCGCAGAGCAAGGAATGGGACGCCATCCGCGAGGAACAGAGCAAGCTCGGCATCTTTGCGCCATGGATCGGCTCGACCGGTGGAAACGAACTGAAGCTCGGCGATGCCAGGGCGATCCCGGTCAGCGAATTGACCGCCGCCCACGAAGGCTGGTTCCCGAACTTCATGGACAAGTCCAGTTGACCAGCCTGGCAGCCCGGACGCTGATCGCAGTCGTCTTCTGGCCGTCGCTGTTCTTCTTCTGGTTCCTTGGGCCGTTCGTCTTTTTCCTGCTGTCGACGACCTCGAGCGAGGTCTGTCCGCTGCTGGAAAGGCGTGACCAGTTCCTTGAGGCGGCCAATGGCACACTGCAGATGCTGGCCTTGCAAAGTCTGATCTATGCGATCCCCATCGTCTGCCTGGTGCTGTGGAGCCGCCTTTTGCCGAACCCGGCGCGCGCAAGGCATGTCGCCACCTGCATCAAGCTCTTTGCGATTGCGGTCATTACCGGCGCGCTGTGGGAATACGGGTCATCGCTGATCTGCGACGGCTATGGCCAACCATTCTTTTCGCCCTTGTGGCAGATGACCAGCTATCTCCCGATTATCAACCTGGCGCTCAACATCCCGCTCTATGTCCTGGTGTTCAGCCTTGGCCGGGGGTTCTCGACCCGCGACGACATTACCGAAGATGGTGTGGTTCACCCGCGGCAGGATGGCCCTTAGACACTGCGTCGCCGACAGAACGGCTTCAACCCGGACCAGAAAGGCTTTAGGCTGCCGTGCGAGTCACTCGTGCCTAGCCGCCCAGAACAGGATTTTGCCATGGCAATGGATGCCCACGACATCGAAAAACTGATCAAGGACGGGATTCCGGACGCCAAGGTGACGATCCGCGACCTCGCCGGTGACGGCGATCACTATGCAGCCGAAGTGGTGGCCGAAAGCTTCCGCGGAAAGAGCCGCGTCCAGCAGCACCAAATGGTCTATGATGCGCTGAAGGGCAATATGGGCGGCGTGCTGCACGCGCTGGCCCTGCAGACCAGCGTGCCGGAGTGAAGCCAGACTGGCCTACTGTTTCTGCGGCTGCTTCGCCGACACTGACGTGATCGGCTTCGCCGACACTGAGATGATCGGGCCCGCCGGGTATTTTCCGCCGACGATCATTCTTTTCCCATCCGACAGCGCGGAGACCGCGCCGTCGAGGAACAGCGCGTTGCGGCATTGTAGCGCGTCGCGAAACAGCCGCGCAAAGCTGCCGAAACTGACCTCAGACCGCGAGATCGCCAGCACAACGGTGTTTTCATCGCGCACGCCGACACCGTTGCGGATGTAGCGCGAGGTTCCGTTCCGCTCGAAGCGTGGATGAATCTGGCCGTCGATCACCAGCATCGGGCCCGACTGCGTGGCGAAGGCGACATCGGGTTTGGCGACGGCATAGGCGTTGCTTTCCATGACAGCCGCCTTGCCGTCATTGCCCACCAGAAAGACGCCGTTCGGTTTCAGGAAGAAATTGCCTTCGCCGTCGGCAAGATTGAGCCGTGACTTTTCGCTGCCGTTCTCGACCAGCAGGCCGACCGGCGACAAATCCTCGTGATACATGCCGCCATTCATGGCGAGCTGCACCGGCCTCCCCTCGCCCGCAACCGCCTTGTCGAAGGCTTCGAGCGAACCAAAAGGCTTGCCATCGGCGCCGGCGTGGAAAACACCGATGCTGTCGGCGCGAAGATCGGTCTCGCAGACGACATAGGTCACCGCCTCGAAGGCGACATTCCGGCAAGGCGCGGGCAGGTCACCGCCAATGACCAGCGGCGGCGGCTCCGGGCGTCTCGGCCACCAGACAACGGCAATCGCCGCCAGCAGGATGGCGATCGGAAGGGCGGCGCCATATCGTCTTTTCATCATGTTCCGAAGGTTGCAATCGGCTCGGATGCTTGGCCCAAGACAGGCGATCCTTTGCGCCATTTCCGCGACGGCGGCGCAAACATCTTGTTTCGGCCCATCTATGGGTTTATTTGATGGCTATGCTTCGAGCCTGACTCCCACAGGCGTGAAAGGATATCTCATGAGCGGCATCAACGACTACATCGACAGCGAAGTGAAGGGCAACGACGTCGTCCTTTTCATGAAGGGCACGCCCGGTTTTCCGCAGTGCGGCTTTTCCGGCCAGGTCGTCCAGATCCTCGATTACATCGGCGCCGACTATAAGGGCGTCGACGTGCTGACCTCGGCCGAACTGCGCCAGGGCATCAAGGAATATTCGAACTGGCCGACGATCCCCCAGCTCTACGTCAAGGGCGAATTCGTTGGCGGCTGCGACATCATCCGCGAAATGTTCCAGGCGGGCGAGTTGCAGACGTTGCTCGTCGACAAGGGCGTCAGCGTCAAAGCGACAGCCTGATTCTGAGTTGAGACGGGGCAGCCCCGCCCCGGCAAAATGTTACCTCCCCCTATCGGAGCGAGGACGAACTTATGCGCCGGCATGCCGGCGCATATTCGGTTTGAAGATCGGACCCGCGTGGACCAGCCAGCAAAAGCGCCGCAACAGGCACGCAAATTGCCTATTCCGCGCTGGGAATTCATCGCGCTGTGCGCGGCACTGATGGCGTTGAACTCGCTGGCCATCGACATCATGCTGCCGGCACTGCAGCAAATCGGCGCCACGCTCGGCGTCGAAAATGAAAACCACCGCCAATATGTGATCACCGCCTATATGCTCGGCTTCGGCGGCGGACAGCTTTTCTTCGGGCCGATTTCGGACCGGTTCGGGCGCCGCGCGCCATTGGTCGCCGGGCTGGCGATCTATGTCGTGGCGGCTGCGGCCGCGGCCATCGCCCCGTCCTTCGCCATCCTGTTGCTGTGCCGGCTTGTGCAAGGCATCGGTGCTGCCGCCACACGCGTCATCGCCGTCTCGATCGTGCGCGATACGTTCGACGGCCGGCGCATGGCCGAGGTGATGTCGCTGATCTTCATGGTGTTCATGGCCATCCCGGTGATCGCGCCCGGGATCGGCCAGGTCATCATGCTGTTCGCAACCTGGCACTGGATCTTCGTCACCATGGCGGTCGGGGCGCTGATCGTGTCGGCGTGGTCGCTGCTGCGCCTGCCGGAGACTCTGCATCCCGAACATCGCCGGCCGTTGACTGTCTCTTCGGTGATCGACGGCTTCCGCATCGTGCTCACAAACCGCCTCACGCTCTGCTATGCTTTCGCCAGCACCTTCATCTTCGCCGCCATGTTCGGCTTCATCATCTCCGCGCAGCAGATCTATATCGACATCTTCCACGTCGGCGAGCTGTTCCCGGTCATCTTCGCCGGCGTTGCGGGCGTGCTGGCCTTCTCGAACTACCTCAACTCGCGGCTGGTCGGACGGATCGGCATGCGCCGGCTGTCGCAAGGCGCGCTGCTTCTGTTCCTGTGCATCAGCCTTGCCTGGCTGGTCGTCTCGCTGGAAATGAACATGCCGCTCTGGCTGTTCATCACCTTCTTTGCCTCTGCGATGCTGCCTTTCGGCGGGCTCGGCGCGAATTTCAACGCGCTCGCGATGGAGCCGCTCGGGCAATTGGCGGGCACGGCGTCGTCCATCCTGGGCTTCATGCAGACATTTCTCGGCGGCATTCTCGGTACGCTGATCGGCCAGGCCTTCAACGGCACGGTGACGCCGCTGGCCGCAGGGTTCTGCAGCGTCTCGGTTGCGGCCCTGCTGATGATCCTGATCGCCGAGCGCGGCAAGATGTTCCAGCCGCACAACCCACCCATTTCAGGGCACGTCACCGACCTGCATTGAGCGACGCGCCTTGAGATTGTGGTCTCAAACCGCATCCACCCTTATGCGACGCGTTTCAGGATGCGCCGCCAATCACTGCCGTGAAACGAGGGAACAGCGGGCGCCCTGCGATGGCGCCACCCATGCTGTCCGACAGCGGCATCGGCAGAGCCTTGTCGAGCGCTTCGAGCACGGACGTGACGAAGACCCGGTTGAGCGCGGCATCGTCTCCCATATGCGAAAAGGTGGCGCGCGGCTTGCCCATCAGCGTGCCGTTTTTGCGAATTGAAAAACTCAGCGTCAGGGTCAGGCCAGCACTTCCAGGCGGCGGCTGCCAACAGGCAAAGATCGCGTCGAACATTTCGTCGATGGTGTCGACGGGATCGGGGCTACGACACGCGCGCTCCTGCGATCGTGCCTCAGTGGCGCTGGCGACCAGGGCAAGTGCAAGTGCCGTTGCAACAATTGCGGACCGATGTTTCATTTCGCGGCTTCCGACTTCGCGAGAGATTGGACACTATAACAGAGCCAATATACTTGACGAAAGCCTCTACGAGCAGTTGGACCGATTATTGCGCCCAGAGCTCCCTGCGCAACTCCTGCCAGCTTTCCTTGTCCGGGGCGACAAGAATGCCGCCGTCGATATGCGAGGGCAGATAGGCGCTACCGTCGATCCGCGCGGTGTAGCCGCCGGCCTCGGCGTGGATCAGCACACCGACCAGATGGTCCCACGGCATCAGTTTGTTGTAGACGACGAAATGGGCATGGCCGCTGGCCAGAAGACGGTATTCATGTGCCGCGCAGCGATAGCCGAACTGCGACAGGGTCTTGGTCTGGTTGCGCGCCAGGAGCGAGCGTTGCGGTTCCGCCAGATATTGCCAGGAGACGGAGCCGGTCATCTGCGAGATCGGCACGGCATCGGCGACATGCACCGTCTCCAGCACGCCATGCGCATGGCGAATATGGCTGCCGGCGCCCTTGGCGCCGATCAGCCAGTCCCGGCCTACGGGGTCATGGATGATACCGGCGACGGTTTCGCCCTTGACGACGACGCTCAGCATGACGCCGAAGAGCGGCACGCCGGAGGCGAAGTTGAAGGTGCCGTCGACCGGGTCGACGACGAAGGCGAGGTCGGCATCACCGAGCCCCTGAAGCAGCGCCGGATTGTCGGAACAGGCTTCCTCGCCGACGATCATCGCCGTGGGATAGCGCTCGCGCAGCCTGGCCGTGATCAGCCGCTCGGCGTTGATGTCGGCCTCGGTCACCAGATCGGCGGCCGAGGTCTTCTGCCTGATGTCGCCCTCACCCAGCCGGCGGAAGCGCGGCATGATTTCGGCCCTGGCTGCATCGGCGAGAAGCTCGGCCAGCCAGTCGATCGCTTGGTCGTCAAATATCATCGGAAATGTCTTGTCCTGTACTGAGGCTGCCATTGAGGGCGGCAAAGTCGAACAGCTTTCTGTCGAGCAGATGCGAGGGCCTGGTGTTGGACAGCGCGCGCAGCATCGTGTCCTTGCGGCCCGGCATGCGCTTTTCCATGTCGTCCAGCATCGCCTTCATGGCGTTGCGCTGCAGGCCTTCCTGGCTGCCGCAGAGATCGCAGGGAATGATCGGGAATTTCATCGCGGCGGCGAATTTCTCCAGATCGACCTCGGCGCAGTAGCTCAGCGGCCGCAGCACCATGATGTCACCGTCGTCATTGAGCAGCTTTGGCGGCATGGCGGCAAGGCGGCCGCCATGGAATAGATTCATGAAGAAGGTTTCGAGAATGTCCTCGCGGTGGTGGCCGAGCACCAGCGCCGAACAGCCCTCCTCGCGCGCGATGCGATAGAGATGGCCGCGCCGCAGCCGCGAGCACAGCGAGCAATAGGTGCTGCCCTGAGGCAGCTTGTCGGTGACCACCGAATAGGTGTCCTGATACTCGATGCGATGGGGAATGCGATGCGCATCGAGGTAATCGGGCAAAATGTGCTTCGGGAAATTCGGCTGGCCCTGGTCGAGATTGCAGGCCAGCAGCTCGACCGGCAGTAGCCCGCGCCATTTGAGATCGAGCAGCACGGCCAGCAGGCCGTAGGAATCCTTGCCGCCGGACAAAGCGACAAGCCAACGGTCGCCGGGCCTCGTCATGGCGAAATCCTCGACCGCCTGGCGGGTCAACCGCAACAGCCGCTTACGCAGTTTGTTGAACTCGACGGAAGACGGCACGTCGGCAAACAGCGGATGGAAGCCGCCTTCAGCAATCGGTTCAACTGTTTCGATGTCTGCCAGCATGTTCATGGCTTGTCGCTTTCCATAGCCGAGAGTGCCGGATTAGCGGACATGGCCGACAAAGAAAAGGCCGCCTCGACGGGCGGCCCTTTCCGGTATCGCAGAAAAGCGATCGCTTAGCGCGAATAGAATTCGACGACCAGGTTCGGCTCCATCTGCACGGCGAACGGAACGTCGGCCAGGCCGGGGATGCGCGAGAAGGTCGCGACCATCTTGTTGTGATCGACTTCGATATAGTCCGGCACGTCGCGCTCGGCGAGGCCGACCGCTTCCAGCACGATGACCAGCTGCTTCGACTTTTCGCGCACTTCGACGACGTCGCCCGGCTTGCAACGGTACGAGCCGATGTTGACGCGCTTGCCGTTGACGTTGACGTGGCCGTGGTTGACGAACTGGCGAGCCGCGAAAATGGTCGGCACGAACTTGGAGCGGTAGACGACCGCGTCGAGACGCGACTCGAGCAGGCCGATCAGGTTCTCGGAGGTGTCGCCCTTGCGGCGATCAGCCTCTTCATAGACCTTGCGGAACTGCTTTTCGGAGACATCACCATAGTGACCCTTCAGCTTCTGCTTGGCGCGCAGCTGCAGGCCGAAATCGGAAAGCTTGCCCTTGCGGCGCTGGCCGTGCTGGCCGGGGCCGTATTCACGCTTGTTGACCGGGGACTTCGGGCGGCCCCAGATGTTTTCGCCGAGACGGCGGTCGATCTTGTACTTCGCGGATTCGCGCTTGCTCATCGCATTCCCTTTCAAAACAAACCACCCGGAACCTCATGGTCCGGGTGAAGGAAACGCGCCCTCCTCTGGCCTCCGTTTTCGAGGCCTGACAGGGTTTTCCCACGCAACGCGGCGGAAACCCACGGGACACGTCAGTCTAGACAAGGCCCAGGAAACGATAAACCTGCTTTCCCGGGCTTGCCATGCAAAAGAAACAACCGGGCATTGCGGCCCGGTGTTGGTGGGCTCGTTAAACGGAGATTTGAGCAGAGTCAAGCGCGTCGCTGGCGCTGGGCCCGGCAACCATATCACGTCTTTTGCGTTGAGTGCCGTGCCGGATGCGGCGGGAGGTTGTTGCGCCGACGGCATTTAGGAAGGGACTGGAGCCAAGGAGCCCGAAGTCGCATGAAGAAGTTTTTCCTCTCGTTGGTCGGTGCAGCCGTCCTGGCCGGGACGATGTCGATCGCCGTGCCCGAGCCAGCGATGGCCAAGCATTGGCAGGGCCACAAGCATCGTCAGACCTGCCATGTCGTGGTGAAGAAGAAGGTCATCTGGCGGCATGGCCACAAGAAGGTCATCCGCTACAAGGTGAAGCGCTGCTGGTGACGACAGGAGTTTCGGGCTTGGCCTGAATCGAAGAAGCCCGTGGTTTCGGCCACGGGCTTTGTTTATCGACTCGGTTCAAGGTTTCAGTCTGCCGATTTCTTCTCCGGCAGGCCTTTGCGCTTGGTCTCTGCGAATTCCTCGAGCTGCTTTTCGCTCATCGAATTGTACATCGACTTCGACGCGCCTTGAAGTTCGCTCTTCCTGGTCTCGCCGCGCTTGGCCGACAGGGCTGCGCCCGCGGCCTTTTGCTGTGCTTTTGAGGTTGCAGGCATATCGGCTTCTCCTTTGCTGCCAGAGGAAGAAACGTTGCGCTCCGGCGACGGTTCCAGCGCTGGCGGTCAACTTCCGTTCCGCGCTCATGCCTGCCCATGGTCGGCCGGCACTGCCGGCAAACCACCTTCCCGTGCCCGCAACGCCGGTGTAGGACGGCGCCATGCAATCGTTGAACGATCCCTCGCAGGCACTCGCTACCGGCCTCGCGAAAATCCGCACCGAGTTCCATGTGCCGGAGGCATTTCCCCCTGATGTAATGGCCATGGCACAGACGGCGGCCAGGCGCGTGCCCGACCAGCATGCCGACCGCACGGCGATGCCCTTCGTGACGCTCGATCCCGCGGCTTCCACCGATCTTGACCAAGCGTTTTCGATCGAAGCGAGCGGTAGCGACCTTCTGTTGCACTATGCGATTGCCGACGTAGCCTGGTTCGTCGCGGACGGCGACGCGGTGGATCGCGAAGCCTGGGCGCGGGGCGAAACCCTGTATTTGCCGGACGGCAAGGCCGGGCTCTATCCCCGGGTGCTTGCCGAGGGCGCCGCGAGCTTGCTGCCCAGCGGTCCGCGTCCGGCTGTCATCTTCACGGTCCGGATCGCCGACGACGGAGCGGTAAGGCTGGATGGCGCGGAGCGGGCAATCATTCAAAGCCGCGCCAAGCTCGCCTATGACAGCGTGCAGGCCGCCGACGTCCCAGTCGGCTTCGCCGAAATCGCGCGGCGCATGGCGGCGGCCGAAGACCGTCGCGGCGCTTCGCGCGTCGACCCGCCCGAGCAGGAGGTGGAACAGCTTGCCGATGGCACGTTCCAGCTTGCGTTCAGACCGCTGCTGCAATCCGAGCAAGACAACGCAGCACTTTCGCTGGCCGCCAACATGGCGATTGCCGACGCCATGCTGGCACACCGGACCGGCTTGTTCCGGGTGATGGCGCCGCCCGATGCTTCCAAAGTACAAAGACTGCGCAGCGCGGCACGGGCCTTAGGCCTGTCCTGGCCTCCTTCGACCAGCCTGTCCGACTATCAGCGAACCCTCGATCCGACCAACATGCAACAGGCAGCGCTGATGCTGGAAATCCGCCGCGCCGGCTCCGGTGCGTCCTACCAACCCTATGAAGAAGGCGTTGTCCCCTGGCACGAGGCGATGGCCGCGACCTATGCCCACGCCACCGCGCCCCTGAGGCGGCTGGCCGATCGCTACGTCGTGCGCTGCGTGCTAGCCATCGCCAACGGCCAGCCGGTGCCGCAAGCCGTTACCGAGGCGTTTTCCAGACTGCCGAAGGTGATGGGCCGCGCAGGCGCCCGCGCCTCGCAGATCAACCACGCGGCCATCGACCTTGCCGAGGCGGTGATGCTGAGGGGGCGCATGGGTGAAACATTCAAGGCCGTCGTCACCGACGTCGGTGATCAGCGTGTGCGCGTTCAGCTCTCGGACATGCCTGTCGTTGCGAATGTGAAGGCCTCAGGGTTCAGGCAGGGCGATGGCCTGACGCTAAGGCTTGTTTCGGCCGATCCGGCTCGGCGCGTCATTGTCTTCGAGCCTGCCTAAAGCGCGTCGGCGACGCGCTTTAGTTTTTTCGTTTTATGCATGTCGTTGTCCCAAAACCGCTGCGCACTTTTGGGCGACATGCATTAGCGCGCGCTCAATCCAAAACCCTGCATCAGCCGGCCGATGGCGAAGTCCGCCTTTCCCGAGGTAAAGACGGCGATGTCGGGCTCGCTTTGCGGCAATGGCCCGTCGACAGCCGGAAGCAGCGACAGAGCGCGCCGCGCAATCGCCTCGGCCGGGTCGATCCAGTCGACCGGCCAGGGCGCGGTCTTGCGCATGCGATTGGCCAGGAACGGATAGTGCGTGCAGGCGAGCACGACGATGTCCGTGCGCAAATCGTCATGCTGGACGAAACACGGTGCGATCTCGGCACGCACGGCCTCCTCGTCGACAAAGCCCTCGCGCATGTAGGCCTCGGCCAGTCCGGCGAGATTGTTGCTGCCGACCAGCCGCACATGGCATTTCTGCGCCCATTTGCCGATCAGGTCGCGCGTGTACTGGCGCTTCACCGTGCCCGGCGTCGCCAGCACCGAGACCAGCCCGGACCGGGTGCGCTCGGCCGCCGGCTTGATTGCCGGCACGGTGCCGACAAAGGGATGGCCAGGGAATTTTTCCCGCAACGCATCGATCACCAGCGTCGAAGCGGTATTGCAGGCGACGACCGAAATTTCCGGATCAAAACGGTCGAGCAGCTTGGCGAAGAGCTCGACTATATGGGCCTGCAGCGCCGGCTCTTCCCAGGCGCCGTAGGGAAAGGCCTTGTCATCGGCGACGTAGACGAAGCGCCGGTCAGGCATCAGCACGCGCGCTTCGCGCAGCACGGTCAATCCTCCAACGCCGGAATCGAACATCAGGATCGGACGGTGGCTCATTGCTAACGGACCATGAAAGAGGCTGGATCAGAAGGCTTGGCGGTCATTGGCCAATGCCGTTCTATCTGCAACCATCATGGCCTTGAAGTGGCGAATGTTAGCAACTTCCATGCAAAGCCGGCGAAGACGACCTTGCCTCGGTTGCTCTAGAGCCCGCGCTTGCCGAAGCCGGCGGGCCGCGGACGGCCCAGAGGCTGGGCGGACGGCACCGAGCGCGTGGCCGGTGTGGCGTTGCGCATAGAAGACTGTGCCGTGCTGCTGGCCATCCGGCCGGATCCCGCAGGCATGGGCGTATCGCCATCGAAATCGAAAACCGATGTCAGTTCGTCGATATTGATGCCCGCCACCGGCTTAGCCACCAGAATCGTGCACCAAAGGCCAAAGATCGACAGCGCAAGCAGGTTCAAACCGCTGGACGTGCTTTCCGGATTGTTGAAATCGATGACCAGCAGCGTGCCTGCCTGCAGAAAGGCGTAGATGGCGCAGAACACGATGTAGGACCACAGGATCCAGGCTTTGCCGTTGGCGTCGCGGCTGCGTCGCCAGGCGATGTTGGCACGCATGACCACAGCCAGGAGGGAAACGACCAGAACCGCGCCTGCCATGCCTTGCCGCGATGGACCGGGCGCCGAGTTGACCAGCCCCTCAAAGCCGATCGTGCCAACGATGCACAGCACGGCAAGAACGGCCTCGAGCAGGGCTACGCCGAGCGAATAGAAGAAGAAGCGCATACGGCCGATTTTGGACGTGAACATTTGCCACCCCACCGTTTTGACAACAATGGACGAGAGGCAAATAAAATTCGGTTACTTCAGCCGTTCGAAGCTTAGCGATTTCTAATCTTCTTTGTCTGCCTGGGGTTTTCGCGCAGCGGCCGGCAAACGCCTTGGATCGTCTCCCGGCGAGCCGTCACCGCGCGGCATGGCCGGCGAAAACCGGTCGAGCGACGAGATGATGCCACGCAGCACTTTCAGTTCCGGCTCGGCGAAACCGGCGCGCGTCAAGACGGCGCGCAGATTGTCGACCATCTTGGGTTTCTTGGGCGCCGGGCGGAAATAACCGCGCGCTTCGAGCGCGCCTTCGAGATAGGCAAACAGCCCGTGCAACTCTTCCTTGCTTGCCGGCTTCATTTCAGGGCTGGAGAAATTGGTCGCCGTCTCGTCCTTCAGGCCGGATTTCATCCATTCATAGGACATCAACAGCACGGCCTGGGCGATGTTGAGCGACGAAAAGCCGGGATCGACCGGGAAGGTGACGATCTCGTCGGCCAGCCCGACCTCGTCATTGTAGAGCCCAAAACGCTCGCGGCCGAACAAGATGCCGGTGCGCAGGCCGGCTATCTGACGCGCCCTGAGCGCCCTGCCCGCCTCGACCGGACCACGCACGGGTTTGAAGCCGTCGCGCTCGCGCGCGGTGGTGGCGAAGACGAAGTTGAGGTCGGCGACGGCGGACGCCAGGTCGCCGAACACTGTTACGGCATCGATGACATGGTCGGCGCGGCTGGCGGCGGCGCGCGCCTTCTCGCTCGGCCAGCCGTCACGCGGGTTGACCAGTCTCAGTTCGGCAAGGCCGAAATTGGCCATGGCGCGCGCGACCATGCCGATATTCTCGCCGAGCTGCGGCTCGACCAGGATGATCGCCGGCCCGGCGGCGGATGCGTTTTCAGGATGATCGACGGCGGACATGATCTCAATGAACTGCTGTTTGCGGCATTTCAGCGTTCCCTGCCACATCCGCTCGGCAAAATGAAGCTTTTGCAAACACCGGTCGCGGCACAGACGACCCATTCTGCACGGATGGTCGTTTGCGCGGCCAAATAGGCTTTGATATACGCTCCGCATACCCGGCCGAAGCCATGCGGGCGAGGCCGTTTTGTTCCCCAAAAGCGAGGCATTCTTTTCATGGCGAAGATCAAGGTGGCGAACCCGGTCGTCGAGCTCGACGGCGACGAGATGACCCGCATCATCTGGCAGTTCATCAAGGACAAGCTGATCCACCCTTATCTCGACCTGAAGCTCGAATATTACGACCTCGGCGTCGAGCACCGCGACGCCACCAACGACCAGGTGACCATCGATTCGGCCAATGCCATCAAGAAATGGGGCGTCGGCGTGAAATGCGCGACGATCACGCCCGACGAGCAGCGCGTCGAGGAATTCAAGCTGAAGAAGATGTGGAAGTCGCCGAACGGCACCATCCGTAACATTCTCGGCGGCACCATTTTCCGCGAACCGATCATCATGAAGAACGTGCCGCGTCTGGTGCCGGGATGGACCAAGCCGATCATCGTCGGCCGTCATGCTTTCGGCGACCAGTATCGCGCCACCGATTTCCGCTTCCCCGGCAAGGGCAAGCTGACCATCAAGTTCGTCGGCGAGGACGGCAAGGTGATCGAGCATGACGTGTACGACGCACCCGGCGCCGGCGTTGCCATGGCGATGTACAATCTCGACGACTCCATCCGGGAATTCGCCCGCGCCTCGCTGAATTACGGCCTGCTGCGCAACTATCCGGTTTATCTCTCGACCAAGAACACCATCCTCAAAGCCTACGACGGCCGCTTCAAGGACATTTTCCAGGAGGTCTACGAGGCTGAATTCGAGGCCGAGTTCAAGGCGAAGAAGCTGTGGTACGAGCACCGGCTGATCGACGACATGGTGGCCTCCGCCCTGAAATGGTCTGGCGGCTATGTCTGGGCCTGCAAGAATTATGACGGCGACGTCCAGTCCGACACGGTGGCGCAAGGTTTTGGCTCGCTTGGCCTGATGACCTCCGTGCTGATGACGCCGGACGGCAAGACGGTGGAAGCGGAGGCCGCGCACGGCACCGTGACGCGCCACTATCGCCAGCACCAGAAGGGCGAGGAAACCTCGACCAATTCGATCGCCTCGATCTTCGCCTGGACGCGCGGCCTCGCCCACCGCGCCAAGCTCGACGATAATGCCGAGTTGAAGCGATTTGCCGACACGCTGGAGAAGGTCTGCATCCAGACGGTTGAGAGCGGCTTCATGACCAAGGACCTGTCGCTCTTGATCGGTCCCGACCAACCATGGCTGTCGACCACCGGCTTCCTCGACAAGATCGACGAGAATTTGCAGAAGGCGATGGCGTAAGCCGGCAGCCATGGCCAAGCCGGTCGTCTACGGGGCGGACTACAGCGTCTATGTGCGCATGGTCCGCCTCGTGCTGGCGGAAAAAGGCATCGACTACGACCTTGTGCCGGTCGATGTCTTTGCCGCCGAGGGCACTCCCGCCTGGTACTTCGAGCATCACCCTTTCGGCCGCATTCCGGCCTTCGAGCACGGCGGGTTTCGCCTGTTCGAAACCAGCGCAATCGCCCGCTATGTCGACGAGGCGTTCGACGGCCCGGCACTGCAGCCAAAAGACGCCCGCACCCGCGCAACGATGAACCAGATCATCGGCATGCTCGACGCCTATGCCTACAGATCGATGGTCTGGGACGTCGCCGTCGAGCGGCTTGAGAAGGAAGCGCCAGACGAGGCACTGGTCGCTAACGGGCTGCGCCAGGCGGAAACGGTGCTGCGGGTGCTCACCGCACTCAACCCTCCCGGGCCGTGGCTGCTCGGGGACCAGCTGACGCTGGCCGACCTGCATGCGGCATCCATCATCGCCTATTTCGTCAAGGTCGCCGACGGGCAAAAGCTGCTTGCGGCGTTCGCCGACATCCAGGCCTGGTGGGAGGGCATCGCAAAACGTCCGAGCCTGGCGGCGGGCTGATATGGGTTCGGGCCATGGCTGACCCATCTCGCCAGGACGCGCTCACCGTCGCCAGAATTGTCAGGGTCAACCACGCCGGTGAGTTCGGTGCGATCAGGATCTATTCGGCGCAGATTCTTGTCGCCAGGCGCTTATGGCCGGATTGCGTGCCATCCTTGTCGGAGATGCTTGGGCACGAGCGCACGCATTGCGCTGCGTTCCGCGCCGCCATGCCGGCGCGGCGGTCGCGACCGTGCCGGGTGATGCAGTTCTGGAGCTGGGGTGGCTGGGTGCTGGGTTTTGTCACCGCCCTGCTCGGTCCGCAAGGCATCTGGGCCTGCACGGCGGCGGTTGAAGCGGCGGTGCATCGCCATCTGGACGATCAGCTGTTTTTCCTCGCCAATCGCGACCACGACTTGCACGGCATCATCCTGGCGATCCGCGAGGAAGAGCTCGCCCATCTCCATCACGCCGAAGAGCAGCTGAAATCGCCCGGCCCGGCGCTGAACTTTTTACGGTCGCTGATTTCGATCGCCACGGACGTGCTGATCTGGCTGTCCACCTGGGGCGATTCCAGCAGAATGACGCGCGCCCTGAAGGCGGCGAAAAGAACTAGCTAGACGGACCGTCTAAGAGCTGATTGCCGGCTTGCCACTATCAGCCACAGAATGGCAAGCACGGCGGCGAAGGCCGGAAAGCCGCACACAAACCAGATACGACATAGGGTGGCTTTCAGGCTGCCTCCAGCGCCGCCCTCACCGCGGCGATCGCATCATTGGCCTTCGAGGCGTCCGGGCCGCCGGCTTGCGCCATGTCGGGCCGTCCGCCACCGCCCTGCCCGCCCAATGCGGCCGAGGCAACGCGCACAAGATCGACAGCGCTGAAGCGGCCGACGAGATCGTCCGTCACTGCGACCACGACGCTTGCCTTGTTGTCTTCGCCCGCACCGACGAAGACGACGACGCCTGAGCCGAGCGAAGTCTTGCCGGCATCGGCCAGCGGCTTCAAATCCTTCGGCGACACGCCGGAAACCGCTTTGCCGAGGAAGCCGATACCGGCGACGGTTTCGGTGGTGGCCGGAGCATCGGCCGCGGCACCACCGCCCAGCGCGAGTTTCTTGCGGGCTTCGCTCAGTTCCTTCTCGAGCTTCTTGCGTTCCTCGAGCAGCGCCTCGACACGCGCCGGCACGTCGGCCGGCGAAATCTTCAGCACAGCCGCCGTCGCCTTCAGGCGCCTGTCCTGCTCGTCGAGATATTTTCGTGCGGCTTCGCCGGTCAGCGCCTCGATGCGGCGCACGCCGGCGGCGACCGCGCTGTCGGAGACGACACGGACCAGACCAATATCGCCGGTCGCCCGGACATGGGTGCCACCGCAGAGCTCGACCGAATAGGGCCGGTTGGCCTTGGCGCCATGCACGCCGGTGCCCATCGAAACGACACGCACCTCGTCACCATATTTCTCGCCGAACAGCGCCATGGCGCCCTCGGCAATGGCGTCATCGACCGACATCAGGCGCGTCGTCACCGGGCTGTTCTGGACGACGATTTCGTTGGCCATGCGCTCGACCTCTTCGAGATCTTCGGCCGAGATCGGCTTGTTGTGCGAGATGTCGAAGCGCAGGCGCTCGGGCGCGACCAGCGAACCTTTCTGCGCGACATGGGTGCCCAGCACCTCGCGCAGCGCCTCATGGATCAGATGCGTTGCCGAATGGTTGGCACGCAGCCGGGTGCGGCGCGCATGGTCAACCTTCAGCTCGACGGCTGCACCTGGCTTGACCGTGCCGTTCGTCACCTTGCCCAGATGCACGAACAGGCCGTCGGCCTTTTTCTGCGTGTCGGAAACCTCGATCGAGAAACCTTCGCCGGAGATGATGCCGGTGTCGCCCATCTGGCCGCCCGACTCGCCATAGAACGGCGTCTGGTTGACGACCACCGCCACCGCGTCGCCCTTGCCGGCGCTATCGACTGTCTTGCCGTCCTTGACCAGGGCCTGGATGAGGCCTTCCGCCTGTTCGGTCTCGTAGCCGAGGAATTCGGTGGCGCCGGCCTTCTCGCGTACAGAAAACCAGATGGTCTCGGTGGCCGCGTCGCCGGAGCCAGCCCAATGCTTGCGCGCTTCGGCCTTCTGCTGCTCCATCGCATGGGTGAAGCCGGCAAGGTCGACCGAGATGTTGCGCTGGCGCAGTGCGTCCTGCGTCAGATCGAGCGGGAAGCCGTACGTGTCATAGAGCTTGAACGCCGTCTCGCCATCCAGCATATCGCCGGCGTGCAGCGTATCCGTCGCCTCCGAGAGCAGGCCGAGGCCGCGCACCAGCGTCTTGCGGAAGCGTGTCTCCTCGAGCTTCAGCGTCTCGGTAATCAGCTGTTCGCCGCGCAGCAGTTCGGGATAGGCCTGGCCCATCTCACGCACTAGCGCCGGCACCAGCTTCCACATCAACGGCTCCTTGGCGCCGAGCAACTGCGCATGGCGCATGGCGCGGCGCATGATGCGGCGCAGCACATAGCCGCGGCCTTCGTTCGACGGCAGCACGCCGTCGGCAACCAGGAAGGAGGACGAGCGCAGATGATCGGCAATGACGCGGAAGGAGGCGACCGTCTCCTTGTCCGGGCCCTGCCCGAGCGCTGACGAGGCCGCATCGATCAGATGACGGAACAGGTCGGTCTCGAAGACGCTCTCCACCCCTTGCAGGATGGAGGCCATGCGCTCCAGGCCCATGCCGGTGTCGATCGACGGCCGCGGCAGGTCGATGCGCTCATCCTTGGTGACCTGCTCATATTGCATGAACACCAGGTTCCAGAATTCAAGGAAGCGGTCGCCGTCCTCCTCCGGGCTGCCGGGAGGGCCGCCCCAGATGTGCTCGCCACGGTCGATGAAGATTTCCGAGCACGGCCCGCACGGTCCGGTGTCGCCCATAGCCCAGAAATTGTCGGAGGTCGGGATGCGGATGATGCGGTCATCGGAGAAACCGGCGATCTTCTTCCAGAAGCCGGCCGCCTCGTCATCGGTGTGATAGACGGTGACCAGCAGCTTGTCCTTGTTCAGCCCGAACTCCTTGGTGATCAGGTTCCAGGCCAGTTCGATGGCGCGCTCCTTGAAATAGTCGCCGAAGGAGAAATTGCCGAGCATTTCGAAGAAGGTCAGATGGCGCGCGGTGTAGCCGACATTGTCGAGGTCGTTGTGCTTGCCGCCGGCGCGCACGCTTTTCTGCGCGGTGGTGGCGCGCGAATAGGACCGCTTCTCCAGGCCGGTGAAGACGTTCTTGAACTGCACCATGCCGGCATTGGTGAACATCAGCGTCGGGTCGTTGCGCGGCACCAGCGGGCTCGAGGCCACGACCTCGTGGCCCTCCTTGCGGAAATAGTCGAGGAATGTCGACCGGATCTCGTTCACGCCACTCATGACTGCTGCCTTTTCGCGAAAACCGCCGGCACGGCCGGCGGACACTGGTCTCTGCTTTTTAGAAGATTGACTTGGCCTTTTAGCGGGCACGCCCCACCCTGTCCAGAAACACGGAATTGGGCCATCCCGGCAACTGCCAAGCCGGCTTCACGCTGCCCAAAAACGAAAACCGCCGGCGCGAAGGCCGGCGGTTTGAAACGCAATACTAAAGAACTCGGTTACTTAAGCATCGGATAATAGACTCGATTTTTATGGCCGAACTCTGGCCGTGCCCTACATGGCGCCGGATTCTTCCTCGAAGCCGTCGTCGCTTTCGCCGCGCTCGGGGCCGCCATTTTCAAGAAATTTCTCGGCGATCAGCCCGGCATTCTGCCGCAGCGCAAGTTCGATCTCACGCGCCGTGTCGGGATTGTCGCGCAGGAACAGTTTGGCGTTTTCGCGACCTTGGCCGAGACGCTGCGAATTGTAGGAGAACCAGGCGCCGGACTTCTCGACCACGCCGGCCTTGACGCCGAGATCGACCAGTTCGCCGGTCTTGGAGACGCCCTCGCCATACATGATGTCGAACTCGACCACCTTGAAGGGCGGCGCCAGCTTGTTCTTGACCACCTTGACGCGGGTCTGGTTGCCGACGACCTCGTCGCGGTCCTTGACCGAGCCGATGCGGCGGATGTCGAGGCGCACCGAAGCGTAGAATTTCAGCGCGTTGCCGCCGGTCGTGGTTTCCGGCGAACCGAACATGACGCCGATCTTCATGCGGATCTGGTTGATGAAGATGACCATGGTGTTGGAGCGCGAGATCGAGGCGGTCAGCTTGCGCAGCGCCTGGCTCATCAGACGAGCCTGGAGACCGGGCAGCGAATCGCCCATCTCGCCCTCGATTTCAGCGCGCGGCGTCAGTGCCGCCACCGAATCGACGACCAGCACATCGATGGCGCCGGAACGCACCAGCGTGTCGCAGATTTCAAGTGCCTGCTCGCCGGTGTCGGGCTGCGAGATCAGCAGGTTTTCGAGGTCGACGCCGAGCTTGCGGGCATAGACCGGGTCGAGCGCATGCTCGGCATCGACAAAGGCGCAGATGCCGCCTTTCTTCTGGGCTTCCGCCACCGTATGCAGCGCCAGCGTCGTCTTGCCCGAGCTTTCCGGCCCGTAGATCTCGACAATGCGGCCGCGCGGCAGGCCGCCGACGCCAAGCGCGATGTCGAGGCCCAGCGATCCGGTCGGCACGGTTTCGATCTCGACGACCTGCTCATTGGCGCCAAGCCGCATGATCGAGCCCTTGCCGAAGGCGCGCTCGATTTGCGACAGCGCCGCGTCCAGAGCCTTTGATTTGTCCACCGCTTTGTCCTCTACAAGCCGCAAAGAATTCTGAGCCATGATACATCACCCCTTGGTCGTCAATGAAGGCCGGACAATCCGTAATCCCTGCCCATTTTGTACTACTTTTGTTCTCGTTTGGCAAGAGGGATCAAATAACTGAAAAACAATCATTATCCGGATTTGTTCTTTTTTTGTCTCGTGGTTTGGTTTTCGGACGCGTTCCGCATTGGGCCAGATGCTCCGGCTGTTTCGATCGGCCGAATCGCCGGCTCGCCTGCGAAGCTCGGTCGCACAGCCTAGCGCTTGTGCGGCTCGAATAACAAAGGTCATATCGCCGGCATGGTGAAATCAGCAAAGATACTGGCGGTGGGCGGCGCCCATATCGATCGCCGCGGCCAGGTGTCGGGTACGTACGTGCCCGCGGCGTCCAACCCCGGCACGATGCGCGAGGATGTCGGCGGCGGCGTATTCAACGCGCTGCGCAGCCTGGTGCGGCGCGGCGTCTCGGCCTCGCTTTTGTCGGTGCGCGGCGGCGATGCCTCGGCCGAGACGGTTGCGCGCGCCATCGCCGACTCCGGCATTGCCGACCTGTCGGCGGTTTTCCTCGACCGCACGACGCCGAGCTACACGGCGCTGATCGATCGCGACGGCGAGCTGATCACCGGCTTTGCCGATATGGCGCTCTACGATTTGGCGTTCCCCAAGCAGATCCGCCGCTCCAAGGTGCGCGAGGTGGTCGCCGAGGCCGATGCGGTGCTCTGCGACGCCAATCTGCCATCAACGGCGCTGGAGCGGCTGGTGGGGCTCGCCGCCGGCAAGCCGGTGTTCGCCATTGCCATTTCGCCGGCCAAGGTGGTGCGGCTGATACCGGTGCTGAAGGAACTCGCGCAGGTCTTCATGAACCGGCGCGAGGCCATGGTGCTGGCCGGCGTCGATGCCAATGCCACCGAGCGCGAGACCGTCGACGGACTGCGCTGCAGCGGCCTCACCAGTGGCGTGGTGACGGCGGGCGACGGCCCGGTGCTGGGATTCGACGAAGCCGGCGCCTTCTCTATCCTGCCGCCGGCGCCGAGAAAAGTCGCCGACGTCACCGGCGCCGGCGACGCGCTGGCCGGCGCCACCATCGCTGCCCTGCTGCGCGGCCTGCCCCTGCGCCAGGCATTGCGCGAGGGCGTTGCCGCCGCCACGCTGGCCATTGAAAGCGCCGACGCGGTTCCGGCCTTCACGATTGCGACCTTCACTGAGGCACTGGCTCTTGTGCCCGACGCGCAGGAAATGGCATGAGGGCGGCCAATTGCCATTGCCGGAGCGCGACGTCCAAGCGGACGCGCGGATCTCCGGATCGGAGACCATCATGACACCGCAAAGCGCCCGCCCCTTCATCGACCTCCACGCGCCCGTGGCCGAGGCGCTCGCCGCTGGCCGCCCCGTCGTGGCGCTGGAAAGCACCATCATCACCCATGGCATGCCTTACCCCGACAATGGCGCCATGGCCGCCAATGTCGAAAAGATCATCCTGGACAATGGCGCGGTGCCGGCGACGATCGCCGTGGTCGCCGGCCGCATCAAGATCGGACTGTCCGACGGCGAGCGCGAGTCGCTGGCCATGACCGGCGATGCCATGAAGCTGTCGCGCGCCGACCTCGGCTTTGCGGTGGCGCAAGGCCGCACCGGCGGCACCACGGTCGCCGCCACCATGATCGCCGCTGACATGGTCGGGATAAAGGTGTTCGCCACCGGCGGCATTGGCGGCGTCCACAAGGGCGCGGAAAAGAGCTTCGACATCTCGGCCGATCTCGACGAGTTGGCGCGCACGCCGGTCATCGTCGTCTCGGCCGGCGCCAAGGCGATCCTCGACATCGAAAAGACGCTGGAAGTGCTGGAGACGCGCGGCGTGCCGGTGATTGGCCATGGCTGCGAGACGATGCCGGCCTTCTGGTCGCGGCATTCGCCGTTCCGCGCGCCGCTGACCCTGCACAGACCGGAAGAGATCGCGCATTTCTACAAGACCAGGGCGGCACTTGGCCTGGTCGGCGGCATGCTGATCGCCAACCCGGTGCCGCAGGACGATGAAATCCCGGCCGACGAGATGGCCGGCTATATCGAGGCCGCGCAGAAGGCGGCGGAAGTGCAGAATGTGACCGGAAAGGCGGTGACGCCGTTCCTGTTGGGCAAAATCCTCGAACTGACCGGCGGCCGGAGCTTGAAGACCAACATCGCGCTGGTCGAGAACAATGCGCGGTTGGCGGCGAGGATTGCGACGGCGCTGTAGGATCGCCTACGTCGGCGGGACAGCACCCCCCTCTGGCCTGCCGGCCATCTCCCCCGCAAGGAGGGAGATTAACAGCTTAGCCGCAGGCTCCCATTTTCAACGTTGGTGATTGGCGAAGGCCAATGTGACAACTGATCTCCCCCTTGCGGGGGAGATGTCCGGCAGGACAGAGGGGGGTGGGAAGAAACGCGGCGGTCCCGGTTCACTTCCCCGCCCTTCGTCCCGCCTCATACGCCCGGCGCGCCCACACCCTCATCTCGTCAGGATCATCAAACGCGTCGTCGGGAATGCTCCAGTACGGCATCGCGACCAGCTTGCCGTGGCGGGTGCCGGTATAGGTCCATTGCTTGCAGCCGGCTGCTTCGAAGTCGGGCGCGCTTTGCTCGTCAGCCTTGAGCAGCAATTCGCCGCGCAGCACGATGGCGACGATGACGCCGTCGAAATAGATACCCTTGCCGCCGAACAGTTTTCGGATACTGACCGGGCCGAGGCCTTCGAACAGTTCTTCGATGCGTTCATTGTCCATGCCGCAATCATGTCACCGGGCTTGCCATGGCTGCAACCAAAAACCATGCTGGCAAGTTGAGAGCCATCCGTCGGAGTTCTGTCATGCCGCTGCTGCTCAAGGGATCCTGCCGCTGCGATGCCGTCCATTTCGAGGTGGAGAGCAACACGCCGGTGCCGTTCATGCTGTGCTACTGCTCGATCTGCCGCAAGCAGCAGGGCGGCGGCGGCTTCGCCATCAATCTCGGCGCCGATTACAAGACGCTGAAAATCAAGGGCAAGCGCAATCTCGGCGTCTACCAGGCCGAGATCGCGGACGACGAGCATCCAAAGTGCGAGATTTCGACGGGCGAGCGCAATTTCTGCAAGAAGTGCGGTTCGGCGCTCTGGCTCTACGATCCGACATGGCCGGACCTGGTCCACCCCTTCGCCTCGGCAATCGACAGCGAGTTGCCGAAACCGCCGGAGAAGGTGCATCTGATGTTGAAATACAAGGCGAGCTGGGTCGAGCCGGTGATCGGCAAAAAGGACAAGGTCTTCGACGTCTATCCCGAGGAATCGATCGCCGACTGGCACAAGCGGACGAAGATGTGGGTGAAGTAAGCAGGGAGGCGCGGAGCGCGACTTCCGATGGTCAGCGCTGCCCCTCATCCGGCCCTTCGGGCCGTTCGTCATTCGAAAAGCCAAGCAATTGGCTTTTCGCCCGCTGCGCGGACCATTCCTCACCTCCCCGTGAACGGGGAGAAGGAAGATCAGGCCGAAGCGCGCGCCTCAGCCAGCGCCTTCAGGTCGGCGGGCTTCAGTTCGACGGATTCGCCGCAGCCGCAGGCCGAACTCTGGTTCGGGTTGTGGAAGGTGAAGCCGGTGCGCAGCGTGGTCTGCTCGAAATCCATCTCGGTGCCGAACAGGAAAAGGGCAGCCTCGGGCGCGACATAGACATGCGCGCCGTCGCGTTCGATATGGTCGTCCTTGGTATTGGGCTCGGTCACCAGGTCGACCGTGTATTCCATGCCGGCGCAGCCGCCCTTCTTGATGCCGAGGCGAATGCCATGCGCATTGTCGCGCGTGGCGACGATCTCGCGCACCCGGTCGGCGGCCTTTTCGGTCATCGTGATGACGGCGAAGCGTCCCATTCTTTTTCCTCTTCCATTCCATGCAGGTTCAAGGCCTGCCGAATGATTCCTCACCTAAAATGGTGAAGTTTTACCACTGGTGCAAGTGCACCAACCTCAGTCAACCTAGTACCAGCCCACCGCCACCTGCGCCTCTTCCGACATGCGGTCGGGCGACCAGGGCGGGTCGAAGGTCATGTTGACCTCGACGCCGGAGACGCCTTCGACGGCGCCGACGGCGTTTTCCACCCAGCCGGGCATTTCGCCGGCCACCGGACAGCCGGGCGCGGTCAGCGTCATGTCGATCTTGACCGCGCGGTTGTCCTCGATGTCGATCTTGTAGATGAGGCCGAGCTCATAGATGTCGGCCGGTATTTCCGGGTCATAGACCGTCTTCAGCGCCGAGACGATGTCGTCGGTCAGCCGCGCCAGCTCGTCGGCGGGAATGGCCGAGGCGGAAACCAGCGGATTGACGGCCGCTTCCGGCGCGGTGGTGTGGCTCGCATCATCCATGGTCGTCATCCAAAGAACCTGTCACCCGAAGAACTTGCGCGCTTTTTCCAGCGCATCGGCCAAAGCGTCGACTTCGGCCCTGGTATTATACATGCCGAACGATGCCCTGCATGTGGAGGTTACGCCAAAGCGTTTCAACAGCGGCTGGGCGCAATGGGTGCCCGCGCGGACGGCAACACCTTGCCTGTCTATCACCATCGACACGTCATGGGCATGAATGCCCTGCAATTCGAAGGAAATGATGGCGCCCTTGTCCGGCGCGTCGCCGAAGATGCGCAGCGAGTTGATGGCGCGCAGCCGTTCATGCGCATAGGTCTTGAGATCGGCCTCATGCGCGGCAATGCGCTCGCGGCCAACCTTTTCCATATATTCCAATGCTGCACCGAGCCCGATCGCCTGCACGATCGGCGGCGTGCCGGCCTCGAAGCGGTGCGGCGGCTCGTTGTAGGTGACGATGTCTTCAGTCACCTCCTCGATCATTTCGCCTCCGCCCATGAAGGGGCGCATGGCCGAGAGAATATCCTTCTTGCCGTAAAGCACGCCGATGCCGGACGGCCCGTAAACCTTGTGGCCGGTGAAGACGAAGAAATCGCAGTCGAGGTCCTGCACGTCGATCGGCATGTGCACGGCGCTCTGGCTGCCGTCGACAAGTACGGGAATTCCACGCGAATGCGCGATGCGCACGATTTCCTTGATCGGCGTTACCGTGCCCAGCGCGTTCGACATATGCGTGATGGCGACGAGCTTGGTCTTGTCGGTCAGGCGCTTTTCGAATTCCTCGATGTGGAAGATGCCGAGATCGTCGACCGGCACCCAGACCAGCTTGGCGCCCTGCCGTTCCCGGATGAAATGCCACGGCACGATGTTGGAGTGGTGCTCCATGATCGACAGCACGATCTCGTCGCCCGCGCCGATATTGGGCATGCCATAGCCGTAAGCGACGGTGTTGATGGCGGCTGTCGTGTTCGAGGTGAAGACGATGTTGTCGGTGCTTGGCGCGTTGAGGAAGCGACGCACCGCCTCGCGCGCCTTCTCATAGGCGTCGGTTGCGGCATTGGACAGGAAATGCAGGCCGCGATGGACGTTGGCGTATTCCTGGGAATAGGCGTGCTGGATCGTATCCAGCACCACCTGCGGCTTCTGCGCCGAGGCGCCATTGTCGAGATAGACCAGCGGTTTGCCGTAGACTTCGCGCGACAGGATCGGGAAGTCGCGGCGGATCGCCTCGACGTCGTATGGGGTGGTTTCGATCTTCTGGTCCATTACAAGCTCTCTTGAGGCACCGCCTCGCTTCGTCACGCACCCCTCATCCGACCGAGCTTCGCTCGGCCATCGCCCGGGGCGAGTCACTTGCCTCGCCCGTCCTTCGGACCCCACAAGGGGAGAAGGGAAAGAGGCGCTTACCCGTGCGCCACAAACCAGTCGTCCAGCCTTGTTTCCAGGGCCTCGACGATGGTTTCGTCGTCCAGTTCCTCGATCACTTCGGCGACGAACGCCTTGACCAGCAGGCCACGGGCGCTCTTCTCGTCGATGCCGCGCGCCATCAGGTAGAACAGATGGTTGTGGTCGATCTCGGTAACGGTCGCGCCGTGGCCGCAGATGACGTCGTCGGCGAAGATTTCCAGCTCCGGCTTGGTCGAGAACTCGCCATCATCCGACAAAAGCAGCGTGTTGCAGGCCATCTTGGCGTTGGTCTTCTGCGCGTATTGGTGGACGTTGATGCGGCCCTGGAAGACGCCGCGCGCCTTGCCGGTCACCACATTGCGGATCACTTCCGTCGATGTCGTATGCGGCACGGCATGGTCGAGCACCATGGTCACGTCGGTGTGGGTGTCGCCGGCCAGAAGGTTGATGCCGCGCAATTTGAAATCGGCGCCTTCGCCCGTGGTCTTCACCACGATCTCCTGGCGCACAAGCTTGCCGCCGGCATTCATGAAGAACAGCGTCAGCTTCGAATTCTTGCCGAGATGCGCCTTGAACTGCGCCAGATGGGTGGCCGTTTCCGGCTGTTCCTGGATGATCAGCCAGGTCACCTCGGCGCCCTCGCCCAACACCAGCTGGCTGACGGAGCTGGCCAGAGCCGCGCCCTCGCCCGCCTGACGCTCGACGATCGCAGCCTTGGCGCCGGCGCCGACACGCACGGGAAAGCGCACATGGGTCTGTCCGCCGGCTTGCAGGTTCTGCAATTCGATCGGCTTTTCCAGTGCTGCGCCATCGGCGATGTCGACGAAATAGCCGTCGGCGACGAAAGCAGTGTTCAGCGCGCCGATGGCGTCATCGCTGCCATAGGGCTCGAGGCCGGGTGCAATCGAGCCGTCGGTCAGCTTTTCCGACAGGCGCTGGATCGTCACGCCCTCGATCGCGGGGAATTTCGCACTCGAGACGCCGTTCAGAACCGCCAGCACGGCGGAACCTTCGACGATGGGCGTTAGCGTTTTGGCGGCGGCCGTCGGATCGAATGCCGGCACCGCGGTCAACAGCCGGCGCAGGTCAGTGTAATGCCAGGATTCGATGCGCCGCGTCGGCAGCCCGTGCTTGATTGCCTCAATGGCGTCGTCGCGCTTCAGCATCACCGCGCCGTCACCCGGCAGCAACGACAGACGCTCGCCAAAGGCGTCGATCAGCGCCGTTTCGGCCTGCGTGCGCTGGGGTTGTGTATGCATATTCATCAGTTTTGCCCCGCCTTTCAGCATAAAATGGCCTTCTGGCGTCTCACGCGGCTTCGCCGATCACGCCGGCATAGCCATTGGCTTCGAGATCGAGCGCCAGCGACTTGTCGCCGGACTTGATCACCTGGCCCTTGTATAGGACGTGCACGCTATCGGGCACGATGTGCTCGAGCAGGCGCTGGTAGTGGGTGATGACGATGATGGCACGGTCGGCCGAACGCAGCGCGTTGACGCCGTCCGAGACGATCTTCAGCGCATCGATGTCGAGGCCGGAATCGGTCTCGTCGAGCACGCAGAGCTTTGGCTCCAGCAGCTTCATCTGCAGGATCTCGGCCCGCTTCTTCTCGCCGCCGGAAAAGCCGACATTGAGCGGCCGCTTGAGCATCGCCATCTCCATCGAGAGCGAGGCTGCCGCCTCTTTCACCCGCTTCAAAAATTCCGGGATCTTCAGCGGCTCCTCGCCGCGCGCCTTGCGCTGCTCGTTCATCGCCACTTTCAGGAATTCCATGGTCGCGACGCCAGGTATCTCCATCGGATACTGGAAGGCGAGGAAGATGCCCGCGGTGGCGCGCTCGGCCGGATCCATTTCGAGGATCGACTGGCCGTTATAGAGGATGTCGCCTTCGGTGACCTCATAGTCCTCACGGCCGGCGAGGATGTAGGACAGCGTCGATTTGCCCGAGCCGTTCGGACCCATGATGGCAGCGACCTCGCCGTTTTTCACCGTCAGGTTCAGGCCGCGGATGATCTCGGTGCCGTCATCGACGATGCGGGCATGCAGGTTCTTGATCTCAAGCATTTTTTCTTTCCTGGATATATTGTCCGGTCAGCCGACCGAGCCCTCGAGGCTGATGCCGATAAGCTTCTGCGCTTCGACCGCGAACTCCATCGGCAGCTGCTGGATGACATCCTTGACGAAGCCGTTGACGATCAGCGCGATCGCCTCCTCTTCCGGGATGCCGCGCTGCATGACGTAGAACTTCTGGTCCTCGGAAATCTTTGACGTCGTCGCCTCATGCTCGAACTGCGCCGTCGAGTTCTTGGCTTCCATGTAGGGCACGGTGTGCGCGCCGCACTGGTCGCCGATCAGGAGACTATCGCAATTGGTGAAGTTGCGGGCGTTGGTCGCCTTGCGGTGCGCCGAGACCTGGCCGCGATAGGTGTTCTGCGAGAAGCCGGCGGCAATGCCCTTGGAGATGATGCGGCTCGACGTGTTCTTGCCGAGATGGATCATCTTGGTGCCGCTATCGACCTGCTGGTAGCCGTTCGACACAGCGATCGAATAGAACTCGCCGGAGGAATCGTCGCCGCGCAGGATGCAGCTGGGATATTTCCAGGTGATCGCCGAACCGGTCTCGACCTGCGTCCACGAGATCTTCGAACGGTGGCCGCGGCAGTCGCCGCGCTTGGTGACGAAATTGTAGATGCCGCCCTTGCCCTCGGCATCGCCGGGGTACCAGTTCTGCACCGTCGAATATTTGATCTCGGCATCGTCGAGCGCCACCAGTTCGACGACGGCGGCATGCAGCTGGTTCTCGTCGCGCTGCGGCGCCGTGCAGCCTTCGAGATAGGAGACGTAAGCCCCCTCCTCGGCGATGATCAGCGTGCGCTCGAACTGGCCGGTGTTCTTCTCGTTCATGCGGAAATAGGTCGACAGCTCCATCGGGCAGCGCACGCCCTTGGGCACGAAGACGAACGAGCCGTCGGTGAAGACAGCCGAATTCAGCGTGGCGTAGAAATTGTCGGATGTCGGCACGACCGAGCCGAGATATTTCTGCACCAGCTCCGGATGCTCGCGGATGGCTTCCGAGATCGAGCAGAAGATGACGCCGGCCTGCGCCAGTTCCTTCTTGAAGGTGGTGACGACGGAAACGGAATCAAACACCGCGTCGACGGCGACACGGCCCGATTTGTAGACGTTGTCGCTGGGCTCCTCGAGATCGGAGACGTCGGTTTTCTGCACGCCGGCGAGGATTTCTTGTTCCCGCAGCGGAATGCCGAGCTTCTCGTAGACCTTCAACAGCTCGGGATCGACGTCGCTCAGCGAGGTCGGGCCGGGCGTGCTCTTGGGCGCCGCGTAGTAATAGAGGTCCTGAAAATCGATCTTCGGATAATGGACGCGCGCCCAGGTCGGCTCTTCCAGCGTCAGCCAGCGCCGATAGGCTTCCAGACGCCATTCCAGCATCCAGGACGGTTCATCCTTCTTGGCCGAGATGAAGCGAATAATGTCTTCGCTCAGGCCCTTGGGGGCCTTGTCCATCGCGATCTCTGTCTGGAATCCGTATTTGTACTGGTCGACGTCGATCTTTCGGACCCGATCGATCGTGTCCTGCACAGCAGGCATAAGCGTTCTCCATCCACGCCGGGGTCAAGGCCCGACAGTTTTCAAACTATGGCATCGCCGAGGGCTGCCCATGAGGCGCCGAAGGCGGCGTAAGTTTCATATAGTGCGTCTCGGCCGGGAATTCACCCGGCCACTTGCAAACGCACGGCTCTACCAGGCCGCGAGGCCTGAATTCTTTGTCGCCGCCTCAGGCGGCTTGTTCCCTGCCCGCCCGGCGCTGGGCAATACCGGCCAGCGCAGCACGGAACAGTTCGATATCCCCGGCACTCGTTGCGTGGCCGATGGACACGCGCAAAGCGCCCAGGCTGTCGCCGTAACCCATGGCTTTCAACACATGGCTCGGCCCGACCTTGCCCGACGAACAGGCCGATCCCGCCGACAGCGCAACGCCAGCCAGATCGAAAGCGATCTGCGCCGTCTCGGCCTTGATGCCGGGAATAGCGAAGAATGTCGTATTGGCAAGCCTTGGCGCGCCGGTTCCGAAGATTTCTGCGTCCGGCACCAGTGTTTTGATGATGGTTTCGACCTCGCCGCGCCGGTGCGCGAGCGTATCGACATGGTTCAGTCCAGCCAAAGCCTGCCGCGCCGCGGCGCCAAAGCCGGCGATGGCCGCCAGGTTTTCGGTGCCGCCGCGATGGCCCTTTTCCTGGCCGCCGCCATTGATCAGCGGCTTCGGCATCATCAGATCGGCTGCCGCAACGACGGCGCCGACACCCTTGGGGCCGCCGATCTTGTGCGAAGACAGAATCAAATAGTCGGCGTAAGCCGCCGACATATCGATGGGACCACGGCCCGCAGCCTGCACCGCGTCGACCACCAGAATGCCGCCCGCCGCCTTGACGATTGCAGCGATTGCCTCGATCGGCTGGATGACGCCGGTCTCGTTGTTGGCGGCATGGATCGCGACCAACGGCAGGCCTTCGGCCTTGTCATGCGCGGCCAGAGCGGCTGTCAGCTGAGCGAGGTCGGCAATGCCATCGGCGTCGACGCCGATCCGCGAAACCTGTGTTGCCGGGAAGCGGCCGCCGTTCAACAGGCAAGGGTGGTCGGCCTCGCACACATAGAGCCGGCTCATGCGCACCGTGCCACGGCCCATCTGCCAATCCGGCGTCAGCAGCGTCGATGCGGCTTCCGTCGCGCCCGAGGTGAAGACGACATGCTCGGCCTTGGCGCCGACAAGTGCTGCCACATCGCGCCGGGCAGTGTCGATCAGGCGCCGCGCCGCGCGCCCCTCGGCATGCACCGACGACGGATTGGCGACGAGATCGAGCGCGGCAATCATCGCCTCGCGCGCCTCGGTAATGAGCGGCGCGCTGGCATTGTAGTCGAGATAGGCGCGTGCTGCGGCCATTTTCACCCAATCGATCCCGTCAAGACCCTTTCCGCAAGGATAGCGCGTTATTTCCTTGAAATTGCAAGGCAAGACGTCCTATTTACGCGGCTTGCGGCGAGGATGGCCGGGCCGTCACGGCTGGCTATCCAGTTTTGAACAATTCTAAACTAGCTTCTAAGAAGACGCTTGCCCTGCGTCAAGGCCCGGAAGGGCTGGGGCTGGAGTAAGAGTTGTTCCGGGCGCCGCGCATTCGTATGCCATTTGGAGTAGTTCATGCCTGAGGTCATTTTCACCGGTCCGGCCGGCCGCCTGGAGGGCCGCTACCAGCCTTCCAAGGAAAAGAGCGCGCCGATTGCCATCGTGTTGCATCCGCACCCGCAATTCGGCGGCACGATGAACAACAAGATCGTCTATGACCTCTTCTACATGTTCCAGAAGCGCGATTTCACCACGCTTCGCTTCAACTTCCGCGGCATCGGCCGCAGCCAGGGCGAATTCGACCACGGCACCGGCGAATTGTCGGATGCCGCCGCAGCGCTCGACTGGGTGCAGTCGCTGCATCCGGATTCCAAGAGCTGCTGGGTGGCCGGTTATTCCTTCGGCTCCTGGATCGGCATGCAGCTTCTGATGCGCCGGCCCGAGATCGAGGGCTTCATCTCGATCGCGCCGCAGCCAAACACCTATGATTTCTCGTTCCTGGCGCCCTGCCCGTCATCGGGTCTGATCATCCATGGCGATGCCGACAAGGTGGCGCCGCCCAAGGATGTGCAGGGCCTGGTCGACAAGCTGCACACGCAAAAGGGCATCACCATCACGCAGAAGACCTTGCCAGGCGCCAACCACTTCTTCGCCAACGACGCCGATCTGCTGCTCGAGGAATGCGCCGACTATCTCGACCGACGGCTGGCCGGCGAATTGTCCGATCCGCGGCCGAAGCGGCTGCGCTAAGAGCAATTCCAGGAAAAGTGTAAACGGGTTTTCCGTCCGGAATTGCGTCAAAACAAAAACTCCCGGTCCGATGCCGTCACAGTCGTGCCCATCATGGGCGCGAAAATGCCATTTCGGCTGATCCAAACGGTGAAGCCAGCCTGACATGTGGCGCGGCTCGGCTGAACGGTGCACAATGCCGGTTCAGCAGCGCAAGAAGGCATGACCGATCATGTACCAGCCTCCCCATTTCCAGGAAACGCGGCCGGACGTCCTGCACGGGCTGATCCGGACGCATCCGCTGGGGTTGCTGATCTCCAACGGCGCCGATGGCCCGGTCGCCAATGCCATTCCCTTCCTGCTTGATGCCGAGGTTGGGCCGAATGGCCGGCTGCGCGCCCATCTGGCCAGGGCCAACCCGCAATGGCGTCAGCTGGCCGACAATCCGACATCGCCGGTGCTGGTCGTCTTCCAGGGCGCCGACGCCTATGTGACGCCGTCCTGGTACGAGACCAAGCGCGAGACCGGGAAGGTCGTGCCGACCTGGAACTACGCCATTGTCCAGGTGCAAGGAACGGTAAGAGTGATCGAGGATTCCGCCTGGATCGCGCAGCAGATCACCGAGCTGACGCTGTCGCAGGAAGGCGCCCGCGAGGCACCCTGGGCGGTGACCGATGCGCCGCCGACCTTCATCCAGTCGCAGATCAAGGGCATCATCGGGCTTGAGATCGAGATCGCCGAAATCAGCGGCAAGTGGAAAGTCAGCCAGAACCGGCCTGTCGCCGACCGCGTCGGTGTCGCCGAAGGGCTGGAGAAGGAAGCCGCCGGCGCGCCCGACATGGCTCGGCTGGTGCGGAGCTGGGGTGGCATCGACAGCTAGCTGGGGTGGTCTTAGATGGTTCCAAAGGCGTCAGCAATTCAGTTGCCTGCCGGCGCTGCTCCAATGCCGAAATTCGTCTGTCTCGGCGCATCGTTTTGGTTTGGTTTGCGAGCCCGACGGAATAGGCGGAACGTAGTTTTTGCCACCGGCAACCCCGACGCCGTGTAGCGGAAGATACATCCCAGCCGGCCAAGCACCATCGCGCAGACGATGGCAACAGCACAGCCAAGGCCGAATCCGGCGACAGTGTCGCTCGGATAGTGCGCGCCGATAAAGATTCGGGTCGATGCGACCGACAAGGTTGCAGCCAGCAGCACCCATCTGCGCTGGGGCAACAACAGCAGCGCAATGCCGAAAATGACGCCCATGGTCGTGGCATGGCCGGACGGGAAGCTGGCAAAGCGCGCCTCCAAGGAAAAAGGATGCAGCGACAGATCGCCGAGCTTGTCGAAATTCATCGGCCTGGCTCTGCCCACGCCATATTTCAGCACGTTGACGACCATGGCCGAGAGTGCGATCGAACCCAGCACCATGAAAGCAAAGCAGGTCCAGTTGTAGAAGGTCATCCGCGCGCGCCGGGAAAGGCTGCGCCAATCCGCCAGATTCGCCGCAATCAGCACCAGTACCGACGGGACAAGATACCAGCCGCCGAGGCCGAAGAAGGTAAAAAACGCGGCGATGCGAAAGACATTGGTCGACCCTGAAGCCCACTGCCTCGCCATGGTGCCCGCAAGATGGTCGAAACGGAGCGACACCGCGACCGTCAGCAAAAGCCAGGCCACCACCCAGACCGACCACAGGATTTTCGGGTAGCGCGCCGGGCGCGTCGCCAGGCGATGCCGTACAATCCCGAAAGTATCGCGGAAATTATCGACAGACTGCCGGAGCATGGCAGGCATAGCGGCACGCGCCGGTGATGGCGACTTCATCAACATGCGGAGCTCGGCGCGATCATTGAAGAGGTATCAGTTCGCCACACGGTACAGGCCGAGCGACAGTTTATCACCTGACGAATAGTTGATGCCGTCGATTTCAGCGACGCGGCTGGCCTTCTTGCCTTGCCCCGCCAGCAGGTCATCCAGCCGTTTTTGATCGCCGACCGGCGCAAGGCCCAGCGCGCAGGCCGGATCGCCAAGCAGATGTTGCGCAACCCCGTCGACATCGGTCAGTACCGTCTTTGTGCCCACCAGAAATACCAGGCTCGGTTCGTGATATTGCGCGGAGGCGAGCACGCTCATCTCACAGGGACGATCGGCGCGAACCGCAGCCTCGATTTCCCGGCTCATCCAAATCGGTTTCAGTGACGGCACGATGACACCGAACAGCAAGGCGTAGGTTATACCGGCGCAAACCGCAGCCCCGCCGATGCGGACCAGCGGCACCAGCTTCTGGCGCGAAACAGCGAGGTAGACGGCGCCCAATGCTGCCGCGGCGGCCGGAACGCTCCACCATAAAAATGTCTTCATGAGATAGATCGGCGCACCGACGCAAAGCACGGCGAGACCGACTGTCACCAGAACGGTGCCGAATGCGGTCGCCCACCACAGCCATGTCTGCCAGCGCCTGAGCGGCGCATTTGCCTCTTGTGGTGTCAGCGTCAAAAGCCAGCCGATGAGCAGGGCCATGCCGGGATAGGCCGGCAGCACATAATGCGGCAGTTTCGTCGGGATCAATTCGAAGACCAGCCAGAACGGAATGTACCAGGCGAGGCAGAAACGCAGGCGCGGATCGTCGCGCAATCGGTTGAGCGCCTGCAGTCCGGCGCCGAGCGCCACAAGGCCGAACGGCCACATGAACAGGCAATAGGTCAGCACGTAGAAGCCCGGCGGAACGCCGTGCGACTCCTCGCCTTGCGCGACCTTGCCGAGCATATCCTTGCCGACGGCCTGCTGCAGGAAGGCGCCGTTGCTCTTCCAGGTGATAAGGGCGAGCCAGGGCAGCACGATGAGCAGAACCAGAGCCAGCCCTCGCGCCGCTTTCAGCTTTGCCAGCCAGCGCCAATCGCGCTCGAAGGCAACCAGCGTGAGCACCGTCAGCGCCGACAGCAGCGGTGCAATCGGCCCCTTGATGAGGATCGCCGCCCCCTGCGCCGCCCAGAAAATCCACGGCAGATGGCCGGCGACCGGCTCGTCGCGGCGCGATGCCAGATAAATCTGCGCCAGCGCGCCTTGCGCCAGAACGCAGCAGGCAAGCAGCATCGCGTCGGTCTTGGCGTCGCGGCCCTCGAAGGCGGTGGCGAAAATCGCCGCCATGACCAGGCCGGCGGCAAGACCGGCATTGGCGCCGAACAGATTGGCCCCGGTCCAGGCGATTGCGACGACGGCGATGGCGATGCCCAGCGCCGAGATCAGCCGGTAGATCCAGATCGGCGCCTGTGCCCCCTCGCCGCTCAGCGTCACCGCCGCCGATTGCAGCCAGTAGATGCCGATCGGCTTCTGGTAGCGCGACGCGTCCTGGAAGCGGATGTCGACATAGTCGCCGGTCTCCGTCATCTGCTTGGTCGCCTGGACGAAGCGCGGCTCGTCGCGGTCGAGCGGCGGCATAGAGGCCAGTCCCGACGCCGTCATCATCAGGCTGAACAGGAAGAGAAAGATGTAGTTCCTGCTCATTTCGACACCGGACAGACTGAATTCGGCGGGACTGGTGGCTCAGTCGACCTTGGTCATCGCCGCCTTGCGCTCATTGGCGATGAGCCATAAATTTCTGACGTAGATCACCATGCCCATGGCCTGGCCGGCGATGAACACCGGATCCTCACGCTGGATGGCATAGACCAGCAGCAGCCCGCCGCCGAACAGCGAGAAGAACCAGAAAGCGATCGGCACTACGCTGCGCTTGGCCTTTTCCGAAGCGATCCACTGCACCAGGAAGCGCATGGTGAAGAAGAACTGGGCAACGAAGCCGAGCAGAACCCAGGCGTCGAACTGCTTGACGAAAACCTGGTGCAGCCAGGTCGCCAATTCCTGAAACACGTTAGCCATGCGTGATTTCCTCTACCTTTGGCATTCTGCGGCGCCGGCGCCGAAGCCACCAGACGCCGGCGAGATCGAGCGCGCCCTGCAGGCCGCGATCGAAGATGCCGTAATTCGACTTGCCGTGGCGGCGCGAGCGGTCGACGACGTCGCAATGGACGACGCGGTAGCCTTCCTGGATGACCAGGGCCGGAACGAAACGATGCGTGCCGTCGAAGAAGGGCAGTTTGCGCAGGATATCGGTGTGGATCGCCTTCAGGCCGCAGCCGGTGTCGCGGGTGTCGTCATGCAGGATCGCGCCGCGCAGCCAGTTGGCGAAACGCGATGCCAATTGCTTGATCTTGCTGTCGCGGCGCTTCAACCGCTGCCCCTGCGCGGCGCCGAAATCGGGCCCTGCCCGACGCAGCGCATCGACCAGCACGGGGATATATTGCGGGTCGTTCTGGCCGTCGCCGTCGATGGTGGCGATTATCGAGCCGCGCGCCGCCCAGGCGCCCGAGCGCACCGAAAGCGACTGGCCGGCGGATTTTTCGTGCCGAAGCTGCCGAAGCGGAAACGGACGTTTGGCGGCTTCAGCGGCAAGCACCGAAGCGGTGTCGTCAGTCGAACCGTCATTGACAACGATGATTTCGAAGTCGCGCCCGGTCATCGCCGCCTCGATCTCGTCGATCAGCAGCGGCAGGTTCGCCGCCTCGTTGCGGCAGGGAATGACGATGGATATCAATGCGTCCGGCATATCGCGTCGGGCTCTGTCACAAGATATGGCATTCGGTGGATGCCGTGCGGTGCCGTTCCAGCGGATCGAACCCGTTGGCGCGGCGCCTCATTACGCCAGCCGACAGGATGAAGCAAGCATGCGCGGCAGTGCAGAATAGGCTGTCCATGCCGGCGCAAAATCGGAAACCACTTTTGCTTGACGCGCTTGGATGCTAAACGCCCGCGTTCAGGCCATGCCGGGCCGTTCGGACCCGGCGCTTTCAGGAAGAAACAATGCCCGCCTTCAAGTCCGATTTCCTGCGCGTCATGAGCGAGCGCGGCTTCATCCACCAGATTTCGGATGAGACCGGGCTGGATCAACTTTTCGCGAAGGAAACCGTGACCGCCTATGTCGGCTACGACGCCACGGCGACCAGCCTGCACATCGGCAATCTGATATCGGCGACCATGCTCTACTGGATGCAGGAGACCGGCCACCGGCCGATCGCACTGATGGGCGGCGGCACCTCGATGATCGGCGACCCGTCCTTCCGTGACGACCAGCGCAGCCTTTTGACGCCCGGGGCGATCGCCACCAACATCGAGGGCATCAAGCGAATTTTTGGCCGCATCCTGCGCTTCGGCGACACTGGCAACGACGCCATCATGGTCAACAATGCCGACTGGCTGATGAAGCTCAACTATGTCGAGTTCCTGCGCGATGTCGGCCGCCACTTTTCGGTCAACCGGATGCTGACCTTCGACAGCGTCAGGCTGCGGCTCGAGCGCGAACAGTCGCTGTCCTTCCTCGAATTCAACTACATGATCCTGCAAGGCTATGATTTCGTCGAGCTCAGCCGCCGCCACGACTGCCGGCTGCAGATGGGCGGTTCGGACCAGTGGGGCAACATCATCAACGGCGTCGATCTCGGCCATCGCATGGGCAGGCCGCAGCTTTATGCGCTGACCACGCCGCTGCTGACGACATCGTCGGGCGCCAAGATGGGCAAATCGGCCAAGGGCGCGGTGTGGCTGAACGGCGACCTCTTCTCGCCCTATGATTTCTGGCAATACTGGCGCAACACCGAGGATGCCGACGTCGAGCGCTTCCTGAAGATCTTCACCCGGCTGCCGCTTTCGGAGATCGCGCGGTTGGCCGCCCTTGGCGGCTCGGAGATCAACGAGGCCAAGAAGGTGCTGGCCACCGAAACCACGGCCATCGTGCACGGCCGCGAGGCGGCGCAACAAGCCGAGGAGACCGCGCGCAAGACCTTCGAGGAAGGCGTGACAGCCGAAACGCTGCCGACCGTGGAAGTGGACGGCGCCGCGCTGGAAGCCGGCATCGGCATCCTGTCGCTGCTGGTCAGCGGGGGCCTTGCCGGGTCCAACGGCGAGGCAAGGCGTCACATACAGGGTGGCGCCGTGCGCCTCAACGACCAGCCGGTGGCGGACGACCGGCGGATGGTGACGCCTCAGGATTTGAGTCCGGAACAGGTCGTAAAGCTTTCAGTGGGCAAGAAAAAGCACGTGCTTGTGCGGCCTGCCTGAGCCGTCTTCTGGGATCCTCAGCGATACTCGAAGATCGACCGGAAAATGCCCGGCGCGATTACCGATAGCGGGTTGATGTCCAGCACCGGCTTGTTGGCGTTGCCCTTAAGCCGGTAGGTGACGCCGATCAGCCCGCGGTCGCGGCCATTGCCGAGCAGCGCGCCGACCAGCGGCAACTCGCCAAAGATGCGGTTGAGGCCATAGGCCGGCATGAAGGTTCCGGTCATGTCCATATTGTTGTTCTGGTCGTAGAGCGTGCCTTGGAAGGTGGTGCCGATGCGCGGGCCGCGCAGCACGCCATTCGCCAATTTCAAATAGCCCGACCCCTTGTCGATCTCGGTAAAGCCGCGCTCGAACTTTACCCGCGAAGTGTCGATCTTGCCCTTGACCGCTTCGTTCAGGCTGCGGCTGTCGCCGGCTGGCGTAGTCGATACTATGGACGCAAGCTTCGGTTCATTGACGATGAAGAAGTTGCTCGAATCGACCTGTCCCCGCATCGGGCCGTCGGCTGCGCCGCTGAGCGCCAGCGTGATCGATCCGCCTTCCATATGCTCGTAGATGTTGAGGAAGCGCAATATGGCGCCTGCGTCGGCCGACTTCATGGTGAGCGCGCGAGCACCATTGCCTGCCGTATTGCTGATGGTGATGGCGGCGCCGGAACTTGCCGCGGCGCTGACCTTGAGCCTGTTCACCCTGGAGCCGGCGGCACTGTAGTCGAGCTTCAAATTGGACAGGACCTCGTCATGGAACCCGCTTAGCGAATTGACGTCGGCGCTAACCGAAACCGCGTCCGTGCCGGTGGTTTTGGTGGCGGTATCGACATCGGAGGTGAACTGCTTGATCAGCGAGCGGGCATCGAGCGCGTTGCCGCTGACATCGACTGCGAAGCCCTTGCCCGACCGCTTCACCGTCACGGCGACATCGTCGCCCCGGTTCAAGGCGACTTTGCTGAAGCGGGCCGAAGACAGCGCGCCCTTGACCAGGACGACATCGCCTTCGACCGAAAAGCTCTTTCCGTCGAGGTCGAAGTCGGACAGCGTCGTGGTATCGCCGGACTTGCTCATGGTAAAAGTGGCATTGGCGGGAATGCCCGGCCCCTTGCTCCAGCCTGCCCAGGGAATGTCCAGCCTGGCGCTCGTCAGGTCAACGTCGACGTTCTGGCTGCCGCCTTCGCCGCTCTTGTCGATTGCCACCTTGATGGTGCCGGAAATCAGCGGCGACAGGCCAGGCATGGCGATGGCGCGCGTCTTGTCGTCGAGCACAAGCGCCACCTTGCGGCTGCGCGGCGGGCCGCCATCCCTGAGCGGCTCGACCAGATCGAGCTGGGCTGGAATGCCGTTCAGCCGCGCCTTGGCAGAGATCACCGCCTTGTCAGGCCCGACTTCGATCGAACCGTCAGCATCGGTCACTATCTGGCCTTCGAACGGCTTGGCGAGCGACAGGTCCTTGTAGTCGAGCGATACCAGCCAATCGAGCTTCGACGTGTCGACGCCGGATTGCAACGGAATGTCGGCCTTGACGTGGCCGGTCACCGTGCCCGACAGGTCGTCCGGCAAGATGCCGACATGGCGCATGGCGTTGATCGGTTCGTAGGAGGCAAGTTCGGCGATGGCCGGCGCCTCGCCGGCGACGTCGATGTCGAGCGCGCCGATCACCGGCGGGTGGTTTGCCGCCTTTACCGACAGTGTGCCATTGCTTGCCGCCACGGTGCGGCCGCTCGGCATATAGACGCTGCCCGACGACAGCGCGACGTCGACATCGTTGCCGTGGAAGGAAACGACGCCGACGGCATCGCGTATCGGCGGGATGCGGCCGGCGGTGTCGAAACGCGAGCCCTCGACCTGGAAGCGGCCGAACACCTCGTCGGCCGAAAGCGGCACGCCGTTGCCGAGACGCCCCGGCACGACCTGGAACTGCAGGCTGGCATCGACGACGCGGCCGCCAAACAGGTTCTGCAGCACCCACAGCCGCGCGTTCTTGGCCGAGAACCAGGGCCACAATTGCTTGACGTGCGAGACCGCCATGTCGTGGACGTTGAGCGACACCGAGATACCCGGCGGTCCGTTGTCGATGAAGGAAACCGCAGCGGTTCCCAGCACTTCGCTCCCCGATCCCGACCTGATGCCGATCTGGTCGGCGACAAGCTTGCGGCTCTTGATCTGATAGACGCCGGCGATGCGGGCGAAGAAATTCAGCGCCGGCTCGGGCGATTCCGAAGGCGCCAGCGTCGAGCCGTCGCTGGTCAGGTCGTAACGATAGGAAGGCTCCTCGCCGGCCGCGCCGGTCGACGGCTTTGGCCCGATCGAGCCGGCGAAATTGAACGCCGAGCGCCCGGTCTTTAGAACCAGCCTGCCGACATCGATCTTGTTGGAGCCGGAGACAAGGGCGGCGTCGACATCGACATCGGCCGGCAACAGCCCGCGTGTGCCGAGGTCGAGCACCGAGCCGGTTAGCGATAGCGAGCCCGTCAGCCGCGAATCGGTCTCGCCCGAGCCTTCGGATCCCGTGAGCTTCAAAGCCATCGCGCCGGTTCGCCCGCCGGCCGCCGGCGTTGTCTCCGCGACGTCCGCCATGTCGATGGCGGCGTTCAAGGCGGTGACGCGCATCGAGCTCGTATCGCGGGTGGCGGTGGCCGTGACGGTGAGCGCGCGGCCATCGACATCCGCCTCGGACGAGAACTCCACGCTGCCGGGGCCCGACTGCAGCACCGTCGCGTTGGCGATCATGACCAGCTTGACCGATCCGGCCTCGGGCAGCTCGAATGCGACATTTTTGAGATCGATGCGGCGCATCGAATCCTCGCGCACGGCATCGAGTGCACGATTGACGTCACTGAAGACGGCGGCGGCCAGTTTTTCCGGATCGATGAGACCGTCTTGATTGCGCAGGCGCGCTGTCCAGTCACCACCCGACGGCATTGCCGCGGTGACGATATGGGCGTCGGAAATCCTGGCGCTGGTCAGCCGAACCTCGCCCGAAAGCAGCGGGATCAGCCGGATGCCGAAGCGGACGCGCCCGGCATCGGCCATCGGCTTGCCGTCCGCCGTCTCGACGCTGACATCCTTGACCTGCAGCGCAATGAAGCTCGATCCGTCAAGTGTCAGGCTGGCAGGACCGACGGCGACTTTGACGTCGAAACCGGCCAGTTTCTCGATCGCCGTTTCGGCTTCCAACCGCAGCCGTTCGTTGCCGATGCCGGTGGCGCCGATGACGTAGACGGCGGCCGCTGCCAGCAGCACAAGGGCTCCAATGCCGGCAAACAGCCGGGCAAGGATGCGAAAGCCGCGGCCGATCCGTGCCTTGCCGAGCGGCGGCACGCGGCAAGCGGACGGGAAAGCCCCCAGGTCGGTGATCTCGTCACGCCTGAACCGGATTTTCTCGTGCTGCGGTTCTTCCTGATCCACGCAATTTTCCGTTGTGCGAATTCGATCGTGGACGAATCCCCGCCCGACACTATAACGACGCAGGCTAGAGCATGATGCCGAAAAGTGTGAGGCGGTTTTCTCGGACAAACGGTTTCCGTTTGTCCAGACATCATGCTCTATCTCTTTGATTTAGGGCCGCGTAACCTCAAACAAGGGCATCGATATGGCTGATCTCGACGTTGGCGACGTTGCGCCGCAATTCGATCTTCCGCGCGACGGCGGCGGCTCGATCAGCCTTGCCTCGATGCGGGGGAAGCCCATTGTACTTTATTTCTATCCGCAGGACGACACCACAAGTTGTACCAATGAGGCGATCAGCTTTTCGCAGCTGAAGCCGGAGTTCGAAAAGGCCGGCGCCGTGGTGATCGGCCTGTCGCCGGACAGCGTGAAGAAGCACGACAAGTTCAAAACCAAATACGATCTCACCGTCGACCTGGTTGCCGACGAGGAGCGCAAGGTGATCGAGGCCTACAATCTGTGGGTCGAGAAGACGATGTATGGCCGCAACTATATGGGCGTCGAGCGGGCGACGTTCCTGATCGGCAAGGACGGGCGGATCGCCGGGATCTGGCGCAAGGTCCGGGTGAAAGGCCATGCCGAAGCAGTGCTGGAGGCGGTCCGCGCGCTCTGAGGCGCCACCGATCTGGCCAACGCCGCGCAGTGCATTAGGGGCATAAGACATATATGCGGTTGGCTGACACCGTTGGTCACTAGCGCGCCCGCGACGGCAAAACTTTGTTAACCCTAATAATGTGTAATCGGGCTTCGTTGGTGTCGTAACGAAAGCTTGGTCCCGTGAACCTAACCGGTCAGTCAGCGGTCTTCGGCAGGCGCAAGGAGCCGCATACGGTCATCATTGCGCGGGGCAATGAAATACGGCATTTCACCATCCGGCCGTGGCTCGTCGCCTTTCTCGGCTCGGCACTGGCGGCGATCGCCATCGGCTATCTCTTGGCGACCTCCTATCTCGTACTGCGCGACGATCTGATCGGCGCCACCACGGCCCGGCAGGCGCGCATGCAGCAGGCCTATGAAGATCGCATTTCCGCATTGCGCGCGCAGGTCGACCGCATCACCAGCCGCCAGCTTCTCGACCAAAAACTGATGGAAACCAAGGTCAGCGAATTGATCGAGCGGCAGAGCCAGCTCAGCCAGCGCCATGGCCGCCTCGGCCCGATTCTCGAGCGGGCCGAAAACGAAGTCGGCACGCCGGCCGCCGCGGATGTGGCGGCAAAACCCGACGAGCATGCCGAATTGACCGGCGGCGAGCCACTCGCCTATTCGGTCGCCAGCCTTGGTTCGGGCGACACGAGGCCATTCTCGCTGTGGTCGACACGTTCCGATCCGCTGCCCAGCGAAACGGCTGCCGACCGTGCCGACAAACTGTTCGTCACAATCAACGAATCGCTGAAGAACATCGAGAGCCAGCAGCTCACCCGCATCGAAACCTTGGCCGACAACGCCTACAAGAACGCCGATGCCATCACCCAGGCGCTGGAAGCCGCCGGTCTGCCGGTCGACAGTGATTTCGGCAAGAACGAAAGCGATGTCGGCGGACCGCTGATCCCGCTTGACAGCTCGATGATGTTCGACAGCAAGGTCAAGGAACTGGACGAGGCGCTGGATACGCTCGACCAGTTGAAGAAAGAGGCGCGGCGGCTGCCGCTCGCCAACCCGGCGCCGGGCCACTCCGTCACCAGCCCGTTCGGCGTGCGCACCGACCCCATCCTCGGCACCGCTGCCCTGCACTCGGGCATGGATTTCCGCGCGCCGGTCGGCATGGCGGCCAAGGTCACCGCGGCCGGAATCGTCACCAAGGCCGGCTGGAACGGCGGATATGGCCGCATGGTCGAGGTCGATCACGGCAACGGCTTTGCCACGCGCTACGGCCATCTGAGCGAGATCGACGTTGCCGTCGGCCAAAAACTCGCGGCCGGCGACATCATCGGCAAGACCGGCAGCAGCGGCCGCTCGACCGGCCCGCACCTGCACTACGAGGTCCGCCACAATGGCGAAGCCATCGACCCGCTGCGCTTCCTGACCGTGGGCAAGAAGGTCGAGCAGTATCTGTAGGGTCAAGCCAGGCGGCTGGTTGCACGCCCCCGCCTCCTTCACCCGTTGTACCATCCTGTTGTTTGGCAATCCGACATCGCGTGCTCCGGCGTCGTGATCGTTGACTCACGCCCTGCGGCGTGAAGTTTCTGCAAGCTGGAAACCCTCTGAGGCACGCGCCCAGAAGTGTTTTGGAGCCTGCGGCTGCCGCGCGCTTTGCCGATGCTGTTCTCATCGCTGAGGATTGCCTCGGCCACCGCCGTGATCGGCGCCGTTGTCGGCGAATGGATCGGCTCCGACCAAGGACTTGGCGCGCTGATCATCCAGGCGTCCTTCAACTACCAGTCGGACCGCCTCTACGCGGCGATGTGCTGTCATCGGGCCTGTCGATCGTCCTGTTTTGTCTTGTGGTGCTGATCGAGCGCCGGACGATCCAATATTGAGCAGATGCGTCAGGCGGGTCGCGGTGGCGTCCGTCGTGGCTGACCGGTCACGATTTGACGTGGATGTCTCGCGGGAATTTGGTCAGCGTCTCATGGCCGGTCTCGGTCACCAGAATGGTCTCGCTGATCTCGATGCCCCAGCCATCCATCCACATGCCAAGAATGGAGTGCACGACATTGCCGGGTTGCAGCGCGGTCTTGTCGCCGGGCCGCAGGCTGATCGTGTGCTCGCCCCAATCCGGGGGATAGGCGACGCCGATGGAATAGCCGATGCGCGATTCCTTCTTCAGTCCGTAGCGTTGGATAACCTTGCGCCAAGCGGCCTCGACCGCTTCGGCTGTGGTCCCCGGTCTGACCGCGTCGAGCACCGCATCCATGCCGTCGATCACCGCCTTTGCGGTGTCGGCGACACGGGCCGGCGTCTTGCCGAGCTGCATCGTTCGGGCGAGCCCGGCGGCATAGCGGCGGCAGACGCCGGCAAGTTCGAGCGCAATCGTCTCGTCCTTTCCGAACCGCCGGTCACTCCACATGATGTGCGGAGCCGATGCATTCTCGCCGCCGAGGATGGTCGGCGGAAGCGCCGTGATGTCGCCGGCGAAGTCCGGACTGCCGGCAATCTGCGCCGCCTGGATCGCGGCAATCGCATCGCATTCGCGCACGCCTGGCGCGATGACTTCGAAGGCCCGCGAAACCGCCGATTCGGCAAGTGTCGACGCCTTGCGCAGATAAGCAATTTCGGGCGCGGATTTGACGGCGCGGATCCAGTTCACCAGCAGATCGGCGTCGTGCCATTTCGCATTGGGCAGGCCGGCGACGAGCCGGGCATGCGCCTTCGGCGAGAAATAATAGGCTTCGAGCTCGATGCCGATATGTCTCGCGCCCCAGCCCTTGGCGACGATCCAGGCCGCTATCCAGTCCATCGGATGGCGATCGGCGCGCTGCACGTGGTCCTCGGGGAAGCCGACCACATTCTCCGGCTTCATCCAGGCCGTCAGCAAGCCGCCTGCCGCATCCATAATGCGGCCGATCCAGACCGGCTCGGCCTCGTTTTCGATCGGGACAAGCACGACCTGCGGCGTGTAGAACGACCAGCCGTCATAGCCGGTGATGTAATGCTGGTTGGCGACATCGTTGACGACCAGCAGTTCCAGCCCACGCGCCGCCATCTCGGCGCGGATCTTCTTGAGCCGCCGCTGGTACTCATCGCGCGCAAAAGGCAATTCGATCATCGGTTTTCCTGCTGGATCACTGGTCGGGCGAGCCCCGCGCCCGCCTGACGTCATTCACCATTGCGGTGGTTTCAGCCCGGCTGCAATCGGCCAGCGCGGCGCATGGGACAGGTCCTGCACCGCGTCTGGGAACCATTCCGAATTATTTTTGAATTCCATTTGACTGAATAAATTGCCTGTGCAAGTCTTAGCCTTCCTAAAGGGCGCGGGACATGGCACTGCGGGGAACCAATCAGGAGTTCGGGCGGCCTTACAACCGGCGCATCGTGCTGGAGTCCATCCGCCTTCACGGTCCCATAGCTCGCGGCGACATTGCCGGCCGCGTTGGCCTCACCGTCCAGACCGTATCGACCATCGTTCGCGAACTCGAAGAGCATGGCTATGTGCTGTCGCTGCGCGAAGAGCCGCGCGGACGCGGGTTGCCGCCGGCGACGCTCAGGATCAACCCCGAGGGCGGCTATGCCGTCGGCGTCCACCTCACCCCGCTGGGGATCGACGCGGCGCTCATCAATCTCAGCGGCGATGTCATCGAGAGCATGCATCGCGAGGCGCCGCATGCGACGCCCGACCATGCCTTCGAGCTGATCGGCGCGATGGTGCCCGAGCTGACCGCGCTGCGGCCCGGCGGACGCGTGCTCGGCATCGGCATGGCGCTGCCTGGACCGTTCGGCGTGGAGTCGATGAGCTTCGTCGGCCCGACGACCATGGCCGGCTGGAAGGATGTCGCGCTGCCGGAACGGCTGGCGGCGTCGACCGGGCTGCCGGCCTTCTTCGAAACCGACATGGCGGCGGCGGCCATGGGCGAACGGCTTTACGGTCTCGGCTCCGGTTATTCCGAATACTACTACCTCTATTTCGGCGTCGGCCTCGGCGGCGTCATCGTGCATGACGGCGCGGTGATGCGCGGCGCCTGGGGCAATGCCGGCGAAATCGGACACATCCCTGCCGTTCCCGGCGGCGAGCCTTGCCCATGCGGCAACAGCGGCTGCCTCGAACGGTATCTCTCGCTCGAAGCACGTCGCCGCCGCAACATCAGCGACGCCGCCTGGGTGGCCGAGATCGCGCCGATCTTCCGCAACGCCATCGTCACCATCGAGAATGTGTTCGACCCGGAAACCGTCATCCTCGGCGGGCTTGCGCCCACCGACCTGCTCGAAAAGCTGGTCGGCGCGGCGGGACAGCTTCCCAATTCGGTCTCGGCGCGGCGCGACCGCAAGACACCGCGCGTGACGGTGGCGACCGGCGGCAAGCATTCGGTGCTGCGCGGCGCTGCCGCATTGGCCGTTTCGGGCGTGCTGTCGCCGCGCTTCGGCCAGATGTTCATTGCCGAGCGCGAGCGCCGGTCCGACCTCATGCACAGCAAGGGAGTGGCGGCATGACCGAACCGCTGCTGGTACTCGAAAACGTCACCAAGAATTACGGCGCCATCCATGCGCTGAGGGGCATCAGCTTCTCGATCGGCAAGGGCGAAGTCGTGGCGCTGCTCGGTGACAACGGCGCCGGCAAGTCGACGCTGGTCAAGATCATTGCCGGCGGCCTCGAGCCGAGCTCCGGCCGCATGCTGTTCGAGGGCAAGGAGTTTCTGGCGAAGACGCCGGCCGAGGCCAAGGCTGCCGGCATAGAGACCGTCTACCAGGACCTGTCGCTCTGCACCAATGTCGACGTCGTCGCCAATTTCTTCATGGGCCGCGAAATCACCCGCAAGGTTCTCGGTGTCCCCATCCTCGACGAGCGCGCCATGGAGGCCGTCGTCGGCAAGGCGCTGGCAAGTGCCGGCACCCGCATCCCGTCGCTGCGCACCAATGTCGAGCATCTCTCGGGCGGCCAACGCCAGGCCATCGAGCTCAACCGCTTCGTGCACTGGGGCGGCAAGCTGGTGCTGCTTGACGAGCCGTTCGCCGCCCTCGGCGTCGAGCAGACCAGGCGCGGCCTCGAGATGATCCGCCAGGTGGCCAACCAGGGCATCGGCGTCGTCATCATCACCCACATCATGCAACAGGCTTTTCAGGTAGCCGACCGGATCGTGGTGATCCGGCAAGGCGTCGTGGCCGGCGATGTCGCGCGCAACAAAACAAGTCCCGATGCGGTGATCAACATGATCACCGGTGAGACGCTTGCCGGTGCCGGACCGGCAGGTTGAGGGACAAAAGAGGGGTCCGGTATAAAAGAGGAGCGAACGACATGAAGCGAATACTGGTTCTTGTCTTCGGTATCCTGGCACTGGCTCTTGCCTCGCTCACGCCGGCAATGTCCCAGACCAAGGGCACCGTCTATTATATGGTCCCGACCCTGCTCGATGAATTCCAGACCGGCTCGGTGAGCGCGCTGGAGCTGTTCCTCAAGCAGGTCGGCTATGAGGTGAAAACACTCAACGCCGACAACAAGACCGACGCGCAGCAATCGCAGATGAACGACGTCATTGCGCTGAAGCCGGCGGCGATCATCCTGGCCGCCGTCGATTTCAACGCGCTGAAGCCGTCCATCGAAGCGGCGCGTGCAGCCGGCATCCCGGTGGTCGAGTTCGACCGCCAGATCACCTCGACCCCGTCCGATTTCACCTCGGTGGCGGGCACGGTCGAGATCGGCTACGTCGCCGCCGAGCAGGCGCAAAAGCTTCTGACCGCCAAGAACGGTTCGGTGAAGGGCAAGATCCTGCAGGTGCTCGGCGATCCCGGCGATCCCTACACGCTCGACATCCAGAAGGGTTTCGAGGAGAAGTTGAAGGCGTTTCCTGACGTCAAGATCATCTCGCTGCCGGCCATGCAATGGGAAGCCAGCAACGCCGGCACGATCGTTGCCGACCAGATGCTCGCCAACCCCGACATCGACCTGATCTTCAGCCATGCCGCGCACCTGTCGGTCGCAGCCGTCGCCTCGCTCGAGGCCGCCGGCAAGAAGCCGGGCGACGTTCTGCTGATGAGCTCGAACGGCGCTCCGGTCGGTCTCGACCTGATCCGCAAGGGCTGGCTCAATGTCGAAGTCGAGCAGCCGCTCTATGCGCAGGCCGCGGCCGTGGCGATGTTCATGGACAAGATCGCCGGCAAGCAGGAAATCAAGCCTGGCGAGTATGACGTGCTCGGCTTGAAGTCGACCGTGACCAAGGAGAGCTGGGGCCCCAACATCAAGATCCCGGGCGCCGCCATCACCAAGGAAAACGTCGACAATCCGGCCTTCTGGGGCAACCAGAAGCCGCCGACGGACACGATCAAGTCTGTCGAATAGTCGCCTAGCGAAGCGCTCCGGGCCATTGCGGCCCGGAGCCTGCCCATTCACGACGCCGCGTCCCAGGACACCGTGGCGAACCTAAACCCGCGCCTGAACCCGACGAAATCGAGTTGATTTCAGCCTGATTTTCTCGGGGGCGCCAACCGGATCAGCCCATGAACCCGCGCAGCCGCAAAGCCCTGGAGTTCGTCCTCGACAACCTCGTCTGGTTCATGCTGATCTTTGTGCTGGTTGTCTTTTCCATCTTCGTCCCGAACTACTTCCAGCTCGGCATCTTCGCCAACATCATCGAGGCCTCGAGCGTTCTCGGCGTGATGTCGATCGGCCTGTCGCTGGTCATCATTGCCGGCCATATGGACCTGTCGGTGGAATCGGTGGCCGCGCTCAGCGCCATGGCGGTCGGCATCCTGTTCTGCTCATCGGGCATCGGCATGGGCATACAGCTCAATCCGCAATGGCTGATGGTTCCCGTTTCGCTGCTCGTTGCGCTGGCCGTCGGTGGCCTCATCGGCGTCTTCAACGGCTATCTCGTGGTCAAGGTGAAGATGAGCGCCTTCATCATCACGCTGGCGTCCTACATCTGGGTGCGCGGCCTGGTTCTGGTGATTTCCGGCGGCCGCTCGGCACAGGATCTGGCGCCGGCCATCCGCTGGTTCGGCATCCAGCGGCTGGCGGGCCTGCCGCTGACCGCCTGGATCGCCGTCGCCTGTTTCGTCCTGTTCTCGCTGATCATGGCCAAGACGCCGTTCGGCCGCCACCTCGTGATGATCGGCGGCAACGAGACCGCGACCTTCCGCGCCGGCATCCGCGTCAACCGCAATCTGATCATCGCCTTCGTACTTGCCGGCGCCATTGCCGGCCTCGCCGGCTGGCTGCTCGCCATCCGCACCTCGGGCGCCACCGCCAATCTCGGCACCGGGCTGTTGTTCAACGCCTTTGCCGCGGTCGTCATCGGCGGCGTCAGCCTGAAAGGCGGTGTCGGCACCTTGCCCGGCGTCTATGCCGGCGTGCTGCTGCTCTCCTCCATCAACACGGCAATCAACCTGATGGGCCTGCCGGCCAATTTCACCCAGGTGATCCATGGCCTGCTGGTGCTCGCCGCCGTGCTGCTCGACGCCTTCAAGCAAACCATTCGCCAAAGACTCGCATGACAGGACAGCTCACATGACCGGACGGCTGCAAGACAAGGTCGCGCTTATCGTCGGCAGCGCGCGCGGCATCGGCAAGGGCATTGCGCTGCGCTTTGCCGAGGAAGGCGCAAGGCTGGTCCTGGCCGACAGCGAGGCCGAAGCCGGCCAGGCGACCGCGGACGAGCTCGGCGCGGATTTCATTCGCACCGACATCTCGCAAATGGCCGATGCAGAAGCTGCGGTGGCGCTGGCGCTGAGCCGCCATGGCCGCCTCGACATCGTCGTGCAGAATGCCGGCATCTATCCCTGGCAGCTGATCGAAAACACCAGCCCGGACGACTGGGACCGGGTGATGGCGGTCAATCTGCGCGGCACGTTCAACGCCACGCTGGCGGCGCTGGCGCCGATGAAGGTGCAAGGTTACGGGCGCATGCTCTACACCTCGTCGATCACCGGTCCGCACGTCACCAGCCCCGGCCACGGCCACTATGCCGCCAGCAAGGCCGGCATCAACGGCTTCATCCGCTCGGCGGCGCTGGAATTTTCGGGCTACGGCATCACCGTCAACGGCGTCGAGCCCGGCAACATCCTGACCGAAGCGATCGAGCTGCATCGCGGCGCCGCCTACATCAAGAACATGGAGGATTCGATCCCGCTCGGACGCCTCGGCAGTCCGCGCGACGTCGCCAACGCCTTCCTGTTCCTCGCCTCCGACGATGCCAGCTACATCACCGGCACCACCATCGTCGTCGACGGCGGCCAGTTGCTGCCCGAAGGCAAGGATTTCCGGCTGCTGCCGCCGTGATCAGCCGGATTTCTTGTACAGCAGCAACTCAGGCCGGTACTCGAAGTGCATGGTGTCGTAGTGATACCAGCGCCCGCCCCAGATGAAGCCGTTTTTCTCGAACAATTCCACGATTTCCAGCGGAATCCGGTTCTTGAAGGGAATGTGGGCCTTCGGGTTGGTTTTGTTCCTGTTGTTGTACCAATAGTCGGAGAAGCCGACATTGATATCGAAGGCCGCTCCGAACGAGTGAACGCTCAACCGGTCGGTGCCGGCGATCGGCCGCCAGACAAAGCCGCCGCCGGGCTTGAGCCCGTAACGGCTCAGCTCCGCGGGCATCGCCTCAAGCGCAGCGGAGACCTTGCCCAGCCGGTCGTTGATGCCGAAAATCCTGGTGACCTGCACGGTCTTCTTGCCGAGCTTCGGCAACCATTTGACGTTGGCGATGTGCTTGCCCACCTCGGCGGCACTTGCCCCGTAGAGCTTCTCGAAGAAAGGTTCATTGCGGATACGGCCGGGATCGAAATCCTCCGCCGGGACCAGCGCGCCCTCGGCTGCTCCGGGATAGACATAGCGAAACATGTCTTCGATGTCAGGGCTCTCCAGCAGCGCGTCGGCTTCGCGCGCCTTGCCGTCGTCCCACACCATCGTGGTGCCGTCGGTCCAGGTCAGTACATTGCCCGAAATGGTGAACAATCCGGGATAGACCTTGAGCAAGGCGGCCTTGGCCGCCGGCTGGTCGACGCCGTCGCCCGCATTCCCTGCATAGGCGAAGCGCCCAATACCAGAGATTGCCAATGCCAATAGCAGTTGTAACATCAGCCGCCGTGGATGGTCGATCATTGTGCTGCCTCCGCGAGGGCTTTCATTCATCGTGCATTTAACAAGGCAGCTGTACCATGCTGGTCGAATCGAACGGGAGACAAAATCATGTCAAAAACCTTCACTGCTTTGATCCGGATGACGTTTACATTCATTTGCCTGGTCGGCCTGGCCTCGTTCGTTTCTATCCTTTTCCCCGCCACCGCGTCGGCCCAGCGCATGCAGAAATGCGCCGATGAAGGCGGCACGTGCCGCCTGCCCTACCCCTCGGAAGTGGTCTACGGCGCGCGCGGCCAGACCACCTCCCGCTTCTTCGATCGTCGTTCCGTGCCTTGCTCGAATCGCGTCTTCGGCGACCCGGCGCCCGGCCGCGACAAGGCCTGCTATATTGCGAGGCGCGATAGCGGTAATGATTATGGTGACAACGACGACGACAATTACGGCAATGATGACAATTACGGCGATAATGATTACGGCCAGGGCCGCGGCAGATGGGTGGCTTGCGCCTCGGAGGGGCGGTTCTGCGAGTTCCGTGGCCGCAAAGTGGTGAGATACGGGGCGCGTGGCCAGTACGTCCAGGGTGTATTCAGGAACGGCGTCACATGCAGCGTCGACGCCTTTGGCGAGGATCCCATCCGCCGCGTGAAGAAGAACTGCTACGTCAAGCGATAGGCTAGCGCGCCGGGAAAGAACGGCGGGTGCGGCTCATTGCGGCCGCGCCCGGCATTCGGGATATGCGGGCCGGGATACGGTGGGCGATGACGGGCTCGAACGCCGACATCTTCGCTGAGAACGCTATCGTCAACTCGACCGCTGTGAACCCTTATCGCGGCACGGTGACACGGCACCTACGCCGATATCGAAGCCGTATGCGAACAACGTCGACAAGTACACGCTTGCCCGCATCGGCGAGCCGAAACAGGAAGAAGTGGCGGAGCCGATCGTCGCGGGCGTGGGTCGAACTTGCTCTGCAGCTGCCGTCCAGACGGAAGACATTTGTGTATATTCCGCTTTGGCGACGCGCCGTAATGGCCTCTTGTACTTAGTCCACCGTGCGACGCGAAGGGCCGGTGCATTTGTCCTCTGGCGAGACATGAAACGGACTGCACCCGCAGTAATGGCCAGTCTATCGCCAGACTAGCTGCGAGGTCACCGCTCATGCTATTTTGGGGCCTTCTCGTTCATGTGGGAAGAGGCAGGCCTTGCTTGGCGACGTATTCATCAACTACCGACGGCAGACCGATTCCGGCGTGGCGGGCCGCGTCTACGATAATCTGAACCGCGCGCTTCCTGATGCATCCATCTTCATGGACGTCGACAAGCTCAACCCCGGCGATGACTTTGAGGTGGCGCTTGCCCGCAGTTTGGCCAGCTGCAAAATCATGCTGGCGATCGTGGGGCCGCAGTGGGCCGCGCTTACCGATGAGCAGGGCCAGGTTCGGCTGGAGTCCCCCGACGACTTCGTGCGCAAGGAGATCCGTACGGCACTCCAGGCTGGGGTGCGCGTCATCCCCGTGCTCGTCAACGGCGCCAGCATGCCAAAGAAAAGCGCCTTGCCACCCGATCTGCAGGACCTGGCCAAGCGTCAAGCCATGGAGGTCCGCCACGAGCGCTTCAACGACGATATGGCGGCGATTGCGTCGGCGATAGCGAAGCCAGCCGCGCGGCGGCCGAGGCTCTGGCTGCTGTACGGGCTGGCCGCGATGATCGCGCTCGGCATCGGCGGGACAACGGTGGCGTTGTGGCCGAGGCCCTCCCCTTTGCCGTCGCCTATCGAGCCCGCAGCGATCGAGGCCAAAGGATGCAAGGAAGGATTCGTCTGGCGATCGGCGATCTTCGGCGACAGCGTGTGCGTGAGTCCTGCCGACTACGGCGAGGTGCAGGCCCAGAATGCAAATGCCCGCAACAACCGTTCGCCGACCGGCGGACCTTACGGCGACAGCACCTGCCGCGACGGCTACGTCTGGCGTGAAGCGTTCGAGAGCGACTTGGTCTGCGTCACCCCTTTCGAACGCGACAAGGCCAGGAAGCAGAATGCCGACAACGCGTACAACCGGATATGAGACCGTAACTCCGGGCAAGCACCGATTTATCAAGAGCTTGAGTGGTGGGCGATGACGGGCTCGAACCGCCGACATCTTCGGTGTAAACGAAGCGCTCTACCAACTGAGCTAATCGCCCGCTCCGGCCGGACCTTTAAGCGGTCGCAACCGGCTTCGCAAGGCCAAATGAACAGCTGCGAGCTTAGCCGCACAGTGGTTTTCGCGGGCAAAGTGCGCCCGTCAAAAAACCTTCTCCTGTTTGCGTTTATGCTGTCCAGCTGCGCTTGACACCCGGTGGCGAACCCCTTATCCACCGCCCCAACGACGAACACGGCTGACACGTGCTCGTCCAATGCGCGGGTGTAGCTCAGTTGGTTAGAGTGCCGGCCTGTCACGCCGGAGGTCGCGGGTTCGAGCCCCGTCACTCGCGCCATTAATTTCAAGGGGTTAGCTACCGCCCCTTGAAAAGTTTCAACTCTCATTCTGCGGAGAGTTTCAACTTTCTGTATTCGTTCCGTTCCAGGCCAAGCAGCTTTCTGCCCTTGCGGCGGCTGGCGTCAGCTGAGCGGACGGCGGCCAGATTGACCGGCATATAGGTCTTCTGCAGCGCCTTGTTCCCGTCGATCGAATTGCCCATCTTGGCCGAGATTGCCTCGACCGACGCGCCTCCGGCATTTGCCTCGACCGCGCCGGAACGCCGCATGTCCATCAGCCGCCGCTTCTCCGATGTCCCGAACACCAGCGTGCGCAGATCGGCAAAGTCGTCGACCAGAGAATCCTTGGTGTAAGGCACGCCGGCGCGCGGCCGGCCGCCCTTCGGGCCCGGCGCGAAACCGCGCGAGCGAAAGATCGGCGCATCGTCAAGCAGGGTGACGCCTAGTGATTCGACATAGGCCAGCACCAGGCGCTGCGTGCGTGACGACAGCGTGCCGAAAGCCGCCTCGCCACTCTTGCTGCGTGCAATCAGAAAACCCCATTCCTGTGCTGTCTGCATTGCCTGCGCCGGTGTGAGCGTGCGCACGTCGACGGGTGAGAAGCTCGTGTCCCACGCAACGGCGATGACGCAGGCCAGTCCGCGGTAGCCGGCGCGCCAGGCGCCCTTGACCATGCGCACCGCCTCGCCTGCCGTCCAGGTCTGGTGGCGCGGTGGTGGCGTCTGGCGGCGGATCGCCTGCGATGGGTCGGAGCCGGGCGGGCATAGCTTCATGCCGGCCATGACATTATAGAGCGAACGCCACGTCTTTACGGCACGGTAGGCGATGTCGACACCTTTGACCCGGAGCAGACGGCCATACCAGTCGTCGAGCAGCTCGAGGGTGATGTCGGCTGGCGGCAGGTCGGCGAAGTACGGCTCGATGAAGGTCCAGCCGCGTTCCCAATCCTCGCGGGTGCGCGGTGGCTTGCGCTTCCATGCATCCATGCGGCGATAGCGTGCAAAGGCGTCTCCGATGGAATCCTTTGGCCATACATGCAGGCGCGACGGCTCCCTGCCCTTGCGGAGTTCCTGCCAGCGGTCTTCCCACTCCCTGGCTATCGTCCAGCCTCAGGCCCGTCGATTCCACAGGAAATGCATCTGAAGCCAGCTTCGACCATCTTCGGCGTCGGCAGCCAGTAGCCGTACCTGCCCTTACGGATGACGTAGTGCTTCAACTTGATCTTACCCAAGGGTCGCCAGCCTCGCTCTTGCAATGTCAATGCTAGACTGCCCGCCGGATCCCGATCCTGCAAGACCCGAGCGTCGATCGAGCCAGGAGTCGATCGCAACCATGTCGTAGTTGCCGGTGATTGGGCAGGCCTTGGGAAAGCCTTGATCCTGCAACGCGGGCAGCAATTCCATGAATTCCCGCAGCGTCAGGTGGAGATAACGCGCCGCCTTGACCGCCGGCACGAGCCGCGGCTGTACCGGGAAGCGGATAGATGACGGTTGTAATGTGTGGGTTTGGCTCATGGCACCAAAACTCTATCCACCGTCCATCGGGACAGCGGATGGGCGCTTGTCGTTGAGCGGGTGTGAATTTCGCCCGTGTCAGCACCTCCGCCGCACAGCATGCGATTTTCCTACTCCGTGATCTCGTTATTCCTGCATCGAGGGTGAATGAGGCTTAGAATAACGGCCTTTTTCCCCCATGCCTATTCGTCCAATCCTTAATTCGCAGAATCGGCGGCCACAGGGCGAGAATACTTATAATCGGCGGCTTCAAAGCCGCTACGCCCGGGCAACCCGGATACCCTCGGCGATGTTGACGCCACTACCTATCAGGTCGCCATCGTGCTCCTGCACGACGTCACCCAGGTGAATGCCAATCCGGAACTCAATGCGACGATCATCGGGCACCCCGGCATTGTGCTTAGCAATAGCGTTTTGACGCGCGCAGCGGACTGCTTCCACAACGCTGCTGAACTCGACGAGGCTCCCATCGCCGCGATAGACAGACGCGAGTGTTGCCTGCCGGTCGCCTGGACTGCCCCCCGCGCTCCCGCCCCACACAGGATGCCGGCAAGCAGACGCTGAGCCAGGCGCCTCCTCTCGGCTCGGGTGGAAATTGGCTACAGTGACAGGACACAAGCCTGCTCCGCCACTTACTCGACGCTGCTGAGGAAGGCAGCTTTGCCGCTGTCGCACGAGACTGCGAAGTTGTTTCCCCCTTCGTCGCCCGACGCGTCGCTGCTCTCATAATATCCTCTTGAAAGGCCCCGATATTCCCGAACTGGACGGCCGATGTTGCGGGCCAAAGAGCGTTAAAAAAACGAGGCGCCCGGACCAATCACATTGCCGAGACAGAAATTGCGCTGTCCGGGAATAAAACGCCGCTTGCCGTGGTCCTCCATGCATAAGCTGCTGATTGACCTTGAAGGAACACCACACTGCAAACCTACACATTGACGAGCACGACGGGGTCGGTCGGCGCATTCCAGGACCTCTGGAAGGCGAGCGGTCGGCCGCCTGCGGCCGGCTGACTCACCTGTCTACCGCAAGGTGCTGCCGCGGTCGGGATCGAGAAACTCATGCGCTGCGGATGCGATATGGTCGTGAAATTGCTGCATTTCGAAAAGGATCTCGCCAAAGCGGGCGACATGTTCGTCCTGGCCCTAGCCGGCGCCGGCGCGATATCTCTCGACAGGGTGCTGAACGGCCTCGTGAAGCGCCGGCAACAGGACAGAGAGACGGTTGCGGCGCTCATAGCGGCCGGTAGGCCTCTCTCGGTCGGCGAAATCAAGCTTCCATTCTAAACCGGCCAATACGCCGGGCATCATACAACCCGCCCGCCCAATCGGCACCCAGCACACTGCCTTGTGACCTCACCTCAGGGCATACCTTGATGTTATCAGCGATTACCCGTCGGCCAAGGCACCGGTTTTGAAATTCGCTTGATGGCGTCCCTGCCCTTGCCGTTCGACTCCGTCGAGTCCTTGTGTGTCAATTTGTTGCGACGAGAGCTAGTCCCTGTCGTGCTGGTCCGTCTCGTCTCATCCCGTGGCTCTGCAAAAACCGTAGCAGCATGTTCGCAACCTGTTCACCCATGTTGATTTCACGAGTTTCCGACTGTCGGCATATAAGAGGGAGAGGTCCGATGGATTTCATGTTGATGGTGAACATTGCCGGCGGCATCCTTCTGGCCATCGCAATCCTCTCGGTGTGTCTCGTCGGATGGCTGTTTTACCGTTCGGGATCGACAATTGAGAGGCGAAAGCTGTGACAATGAAAAGTCCGCCACCGTGAGCCAGACCAGAAAACTCATATTTTAGCACCTGCGAAACAAAGCTCGCTATTCCACGTTGAGGCTCGTCGAACAACGGAGCTTCACGAATGGATCCGGCAACTGCAGCTGTGATGATTTTGCTTTCTTGCAGTCCCGCCCAGGGAGTCTGCAAGCCACTCGATACATCACCGTCCATGTTCGGATCCCTTGAGACATGCCAGTTAGCGTTAGCCGTGAGGCTCGAGGGCGCTCCCAACGGGGAGATCGTGGGGCGATGCAGTTCGATTGATCCCTCCGCTACAGGTTCCCTTCCAGCCGGGTATAGCACGATTGTCGTCACGCGGGGCACAGGGGCGGGTGCGGTGAGCAGTCGCTACATCGTGCCACACAAAAACTGAAGCCAGCCACCGTGAGGCAGCACCGGCCCGTTCTCAGCACGTCAGCCGGAACGGGCCATGAGCAGAAGCAGCCGACTAGCTAAAATCGCAAGACGACCGAAGGACCACGTCGGCGATAGCACCGGACCCGACGGCGCCCGTGTCGCCAGTAACTACGGCAGACTCTTCTCCAGCCGCGCCGGCGGCGGCGGCGCCGGTGGTAGTAATCTGGGTCGTAGTCTGGGTCGTAATCTTGGTCGTAGTAGCGCCGATGGTTGACCGGCTCCACTTCCGCGTGAGTACCTTCGTTGTCGAAGGCGTCTGGCGCGTCGAGTTCTTCGAGAATGCCGCTTTTTGCCGCTGGAACACCGGCCAATGCGTTGATAGGCCGGACCGCGCTTGCAAAGGCTGCTGCCCCTGCAACGCCAAATATCGCTGTCAAAAAGGATCGCCGATCCATAGTAAACCTCCCAAGTTACATGAGCTGAACGAAGCGCCCCGCCTGCTGAAGGAGCAGGCCCAGCGCACGGTAAAATAGAGGATTTGCCAGCCGCTCAAGCAACTCGCGAATCCTATCAGCGCAGGAAGGGACCTGGCTGCGCCGATCCAAGACATGTCAGCTAAGGACGACCGCCATTACCAGAAAGGTAACGGCTGTTGCAAAAATCGGTGCGAGCAACCATCGCGCCTGGCCAACACTTTGATCCATTTGTTCTCTCCCGTTGTGGAGAAACAACAAGCTGAAGCCCTAATCCGTTCCGCCTAGTCCAAAGGTAAGACCATTGCGTTGTACGGTCGGACTTTAGACCAATCGGATTAGACAAAGGTGCGTAGGCGGGAACGTTTACCCCGGTTCAAAGTTGGTTGCCGGGCAGTGCGGGACGATGGTCGTCGTGTGCCGGTCCTTGCAGGAGAGAAGATATGAAGATGCACTTTGTGAACACCGCCGCAGCCACGTTGCTCTTGGCGGGGATCGGCTCCGCCGCCGCTGACGACATTATCATCCAGCCGGAACAGGACACGGTCATCCGTGAGTATGTTAAGAAGCAGCCCATGGCTTCGGTGAACCTTCCCGGCGTGGAATTGAACGTCGGGACAGCTCTGCCGGAAACTGTGGAGATCCACGAGGTCCCGAACGTCAAATACCGTTACGTGGTGGTCGACAACCGCACGGTCCTGGTCGATCCGGGTACCCGCAAGATCGTGAAAGTTTACGACTGAGATTTCGAACGAACCCACGCTCGCCACCCTTGGGTGGCGAGTGTGTGCATTCAAACGATACTCAGCCGGACAAATCGAATTGCCACTCAGCTGGACAATGAACATGACGAACCCTGAACTCGAGAGGATGCAAGCCCTGGTTGCCCGCTTGGCTGATCTCCAAGCAAGAATGCAGGCAGCACGTCTTGTTGGTGCCGAGGTAACAACCGTCCGAAAGGTTGCAGCCACAATCGATGACGGCTTGCGACAGGCCGGCCTCACACCGTTAGAAATCGCAGAAGGTCAAGGGGAACAGTTTAGCGATACTAAATGTTCGACTGGCTATGGACAGCCGAACCGTACTCTCAGCAGATCAAGTCAGAGCAGCACGAGCCCTACTGAACTGGCCGCGTGTGCGACTTGCCGCCAAGGCCAATCTTAGAGAGATGGTGATCAGCGCTTTTGAGAACGGATACAGGAAACCGCGTCCCCACAACATCGCCGCCATCCGCAAAGCGTTTGAGGATGCCGGAATCGTTTTCACCGTCCAAGGCACTCCATCGCTAGCCCGCTCAGAAGGTGATAGCGGCCTAGCCGCCGATAATAGACGGTGGCGGGGCCGGGAGAAAAAAGGATAGCGGGGAAAAGCCCGTGTACCCACTGCACCCGATCTCTAAAGCGGTCGCTAACAAGGGCGGTTGTTCACTGACTTTGTGCTGGCGCTCACCTTTCTAAGGTGCCGCTCGAATATGGCCAGCTTCTCTTCGTAGCCGATCCGCACTCTGGACCTGCAACTATCGCATTTGAAACCGGCAATCGTTTTCAGCCAGGATCCCCTTCTCACCATACGGCGTGAACAGGAGGGGCATTGGAATTCTAAAGGTACGTCGCGCAGTTCATCCAGTGGAATGGGACAGGACCGGCAAAGCCTCGCGACCGAACTTCTCGAGATTAGACGGATCCGTTGGCCTTCCGCAGAGGCCATGGCATAAGATTCGAGCTCGATCAGCTGTCTTCCTTGCCCTTCTCTATAACGCGGACCAGCCGTTCTCAGCAGGCTTCGGCCACTCCACACTGTCTGAGTTTGTGTTCTGAACTGTGCCGCCCATCGCAGTTCCCTCCACCTCCAACAGGCTAATTACGGATTATAAGACCTGGGGAATCGATCTTTCAAGGTGGAATCCGCATTAGCGCTGGATGTTGCATCGCGGCGCGGAGGGGTTTTATTAGCTCCCCCTCATCTTGACGCTGGCGCCGGCTGCTCCAAAGTCTTGGGCATGGCTCGGGGAACTATCAAAGTTGGCGACGAGGTCGCAGTCACGGCGATTGTGCGCGGCCGCGTGACGCCCGATCGCATAAGCGTGACGATCCCCTCCTACGACTTCCCGCATTCTGTTGTCGATTCGACTTCGAAGGCTGTAATTGGCCAGCATATGGAATTGATCGGCCCTGTCACACGCATCGACGGGGACAAGGTAACCGTCAGCCTCCGGCCATTGGTGACTGTCGACGCCGAGCACGTGCGCCTGGTCGAAAGCCACGTGGCGCTTCCGCGAGCGCGAAAAAGGCCGCTCGTTGACAAAGTTTAACTTGCCTGCCCACCCAAGGAACGGCCAGTGAAACTTTACCCATCACATCGGCTCTGGTCGCCTCCCGCTAGCTGCCGGCGCGTTGCGATATCGGCGCAGTAGACGGGTTGGCATTTTCCGAACTTTCCGCCATGTCGTCGCGATGACGTTGGCGAAGGCGCTTCAGCAGATCGCGTGAGGCTTGTATCGCCCTGCGCGATTGATCCATGTTCTGGCGAAACGTGGCGCGTTCCTCCATGGACTTCTGCCACTTCAGCAAGGTGGCCGTAGTCGCAGTAGCGGCTTGAGCGATTTCTATGGGCGTTGCAACCATCGCATCCTCCCAAAAAGGCAATGGTAAACGCAATCTCTATAGGCCCAACGAAGCCCTTTCTTCAATCAAAAACGACCATACAGCATACGGCAAAATGGCTATTCGGCGGGCCGCTCGACGGCGGCTTCGTCGACCTCGGCTTCCATCTCGTCTTTGACGGTCTTGGTCTTACCAAAACCAGCCATCGCCACACCGTCAAAGCCCTGCAGCCACGCATCGGCATGTTCCTGCCAGTAAGCTGGCGCCTCACGCTCCTTGCCATCCTTGCGCGCTTGGGCGCCGTACATCCAGGCGTAGGTGGCGCGCTATTTCTTAGGCACGGCCATTTCCATCATCCTCCCAGAATTCCAGCAGCCTTGCGTGCCGCAGCTTCTCATCGCCTTTTCCTAAGAAAGGAGAGGGTCTGTGGACAGCTGTGGCTCTATCCGGCTGTAAGTTGCCAGACCGCTACGCTGGCGAGGGCAAGGCCCGCTGCGCCTTCGATTGCTCGCGATATGGTATCGAACAGCCGTGGCCTGCTGTCGAAAAAATGCACCAGGTGCTCCCGAAACAAGATCGACAGTACCGCCACGCTGGACAGCGTTAGGGCCACGCCCACCATCATGGTGATTGCGAACAGAATTCCAGCTCCCGGCACCCCTCTGGAAATCGCGAAGGTCATGACAAAAAGGGTCAGCGGGCACGGAATCAAACCGGCCATGACTCCAACGGCCTCGCCCTCATGCTTGTGATGGTGGCCGTGGCTCACCGAACGCCAAAGCATCCAGACGCCGATCAGCCCGAGCAGACCGCGACTCACACCCTCAAGCAGTGGTGCGCGTCCAACGCTGCCCAATGCAATCGAGACGAGCGGCAGGGAGAATACGGCGATCAGCACCGCTGTCGCCACGTGAGTGAAGGACAGCGTAATCGACACCAGGAGGCCGCGCGAAACCTTCGCATCCGAACCTGCAAGGTAAGTCGCCAAGACAGCCTTACTGTGGCCGGGCGTCAGAGCATGTGCCGCACCGAACAGGAGGCCCATCGGCAGAAAGGCAAGGAACGCAAGCCAATCACCGCCAACTGACAGCAGCTTTATCTGATCTGCGAGCGCCAGGTATATGGAGCGCTGAAATTCGACAAGCGCCTGGAACATCAGCCGAGACCGGCAAAAGCGAGTGGTTTCCGGCAGTTGTCAGTGCTGGTGGCCGTGATGTTCGCCCTGATCATGAGAGTGCGGATGCTCGTGCTCACCTTGGTCGGTCGAAAACCGGATGTTGGCAGCTGCGAGCGCCGGCATGTGTTCGAACAGTTCGTTCTCCAGCGCCGCCGTGATCTTGTTTGCCTCTGAGAGAGGCAAGGTTCCGTCGGCTGCAATAGCGATGTCGGCATGCAACTTGTGGCCAATCCAGCGGGCCTTGGCGTCGACAACGCGAGCACCCTGCACATGCGCAGCGGCATGCTGAATTTCGGCCATCACGCCCGGCTCGACGCCGTCGAGCATGCGGGTGAGCACTGAGCGCGCCGATTGCCAGACGATACCGAATATAGCGACCGTGATGAGAAGCCCGATGATCGGATCGGCCAGTGGAAATCCGAGCCAGACGCCCATGGCGCCGATGACCACTGCAAGGCTGGTAAGCCCGTCGGTGCGGGCATGGTAGCCGTCGGCGACGAGCGCCGCACTGTTGATTTCCCTGCCGATACGGATGCGAAACACCGCGACGGCCTCATTCCCGAGGAAGCCGACAATGCCCGCCGCGGTCAGCCAACCGAGATGAGTCACTGCCTGCGGACTGACCAGGCGCTCGATAGCCTGGTACCCGGCGACGATGGCGCTGAACAGAATGATCAGCACGATAATGATACCGGCCAGATCCTCTACCCTGCCAAGGCCGTAGCTGAAGGTCCGTGACGGCTTGCGTCGTGCCAGCATGAATGCGATCCAGAGCGGAATGGCGGTTGTGGCGTCGCCTATGTTGTGGATCGTATCGGCCAACAGCGCCACGCTGCGTGACACCAACACCACGGCCATCTGCAATGCCGCCGTCATGGCCAAGATGACGAACGACCATTTGATGGCCCAGATGCCGCGGTCAGTGGTTGCAATCGTTGCGTCGATGACCCCGTGCGTATGGCCGTGCGAGCCATCGTCATGAGCATGCGCGTCATGATCATGTGACCCGAAGCCGAACCAATCCAAGACGCGTGCGCCGATACTGGTCATAGGTATTTCGCCAGTTGCTTGAGCTCTGCCAGCGAGTTGCCTCCCGCTTCCGTGTCGATCAGACAATGTTCGATATGATCGTGGATCAGTTCTCGCTTTGCGCTGCTGATGGCGCTCTCCACTGCATGGAGTTGCTGCGCCAGGTCCAGGCAGGATCGCTGCGCCTCGAACATGCCAAGCACGGATGCAAGATGCCCCTGTGCGCGCTTTAAGCGCTTCACGATAGCCGGATGAGAACTATGGATGCCTTCGGACATGCCCACCGGTATCCCCCCGGGGAGGATGCGTCAAGTATGATGTGAGCGCAGATCGGCTCTTGATCAGCCACCCCGCAGAGCGTGTATCCATGGCGCTGAATGGTTCCGGAAATTGGAATCTAGGCTTGAAAGGGCTGGCCCCTGTGCAATACAGGAACCAGCCATTAAACCTACCAACTCAATGAACCGTCCAACTTTATGGGGTCAGTTCACGACCGGGCCTTTCTTTGCGTGGTGAAACTGAAGAAGCCCGTCGGTCGGATCAGCGGGCTTTGTGATGGATGGCCCGCGCCTGCTTCCGAGGCTGCGCGGGCCGACCATGACGAGTGAGGGACGCATCTTGGTCACCGGCCGGACCGCTGAAGAACGAGCCGGGTGTGACCGAACTGCCTTGGAGCGGGAATGTTCCCGGCTGACGCAAAAAGCCCGCCACCATGAGCCGGCGGGCAATCGATCTGGAGTAGCTGGACTCATCCAGCATAGTTCAACGACGGCGGAAGGTTCGGTAGCAACCCGCGCTCGTCGCTCCCCAAGGATCCAGGGAGCGGCGAGTTGTTGCCCAGCGAGCGCGACACAGAAACTTCGCCGCGCCATGAAAGGACGGCGTGGAGCGCGCAAGCTCTGCAACAAGCTGCCGGCGCTCTGGGAGGTCTGTCCGCTTTTCGGATTGCCAGTGCCAGTCCAGACGAGCACCCTGCCTGGTGAGAGTAATCCCGCAATTGCCTGCGCTTAAGGCGGCGTAGGGCCGCCCATTGGGCGAGACTGGACTTCTAGACTGGAAGCCACCAATTCCTGCACCGCTTCGGGAACGGCCAACGGCACCATCTGCGCCGGATAGGGGCCGTCGATCCAGCCGTTCGCGGAGCGCTCGCTATCAGTTTGGCCGTTCAGGCTAGCCATTCGCGCCACTTCGCAGAAAGCCTCCCGGTTGGGCCTTATGCGGCACGTCCCAACCGAAATAAACCATGGCCGGCTAGGACGACGTCTGGAGAAACTGTTGCTCTCTCGTCGGCGTCTTCGAAAACGCTGTGATTATCGCCTCGAGCGATACATTCAAGGCGTTGGAAAAGGTCCTGCCCCTCTGCCAAATCGCCACGTAGTGATAGAGCGCGGACGGTTCCACTGGCCTTACTCCCAACTGAAACGCCGCGTACTCACGTGCGATGATCTCGTTTGTGATCGAAATGCCCAGGCCAGCCGAAACGTATCCGGCTTCGTGACCGTTGCAATCGAATTCCACCAGTATGTCCGGCTCAACGCCGGCGAAGCGCAAGGCATTGAAGTTCATCTGGTGGGCGGCAAACTGGGGATCGATATCGACGATCGTTTCGCCTGCCAGGTCTTGCGCCTCGATGCAGGTCTGTTTTGAAAAGCGGTGGTAGGGATGAAAAATGCATACGTTTCGTGCCGACCCAAGCGGCGCCCATTCAAACAAGCCTGGATCCAGAGGCAGTCTCGAAATTCCAAGATCGGCGCGGCCGGCCAGGATGTGTTCGCCGATCTGCTCGTAGCTTCCAGAAATCGACCGGACATTCGAAGCGGTCTGTGAGCGGATAATCGCCACGACCTTGGGCAAGGTCACGAAACCGAAAACAGAAGGCGCGGCAATCGCGATCCGCTGCTTTTCCTCGTTCTTCATCGCGAAGATCGACGCTTCCAGCCGATCCAGGGACGTCAGGGCAAGTTCTACGTTTCGCAGAAGCTCCCAAGCTTCCTGCAAGGGGACGATGCGGTTGGCTGATCGCTTGAACAGTGTGACGCCGAGCGTGGTCTCGAGTTGCTTCACATGTTGACTGACGGCCGGCTGGCTTATCCCGAGCGCTGCCGCCGCCCGCCTTGTCGAACCGGCCCGCAACACTTCCCGGAAGACCTTCAGTTGACGGAGCTTGAGGTCGCTCTGCAACAACTCCATTCCCTGCGCGCCTTTCCCTGATAACCACCCGGCGGCAGACAACGCCAACCTGGGGAGCAACGAACTGCCTCAGTATATAACGACGCGTTATAGATAAAATAATAAAAGTTATAGATTGAGTGTGTAATTTCAAGCGTTAGAATTGGCCAGTATCTCAAGTTAACTCCACATTAGAAATATAACAACTCGCAACCTTGGGTTATATGGTTTGGTCTCGGCAATAAAGACCGACATATCCTGCGGCAATTGCGAGCCGAGGAAAGCGCCCCATGGGTGGTTTTACTACTCAGTTTGTTGTCGCACTTACCGTGACCATAAGCCTGGCTCTTGTCAGCGGCTGCCTGGGTACGGCATTCGGGCTGTTTTTGGCGATTTCGAAGGGCACGGCAAAGCCGCGCCTCAACGCGGTCGTGGCCGCCTACACCACAGTCGTCCGTGGTGTACCAGAACTTCTCGTTATCCTGCTCATCTACTTCGGCGGAACCACGCTCGCCAGCAAGATCGCCGGCCGGTATGTCGAGGTGAACGCATTCACCGCAGGGGTTATCGCGCTCTCGGTCATTTTCAGCGGTTATGCGACCGAAGTGTTTCGCGGCGCGATTGCGGCAGTGCCAGCGGGCCAAACCGAAGCGGCAAAGTCGCTTGGGCTGAACGCCTGGCAGCGCTGGATGTTCGTCATCGGTCCGCAGATGCTGCGGCTGGCGCTGCCTGCCTATGGCAATCTCTGGATTTCGCTCTTCAAGGATACCGCACTGGTCTCGATCGTCGGCCTGACCGACATCATGCGCGTTGCGTATGTGGGGGCCGGATCCTTGCGCGCACCATTGACTTTCTACCTTGCGGCCTCCGCTCTCTATCTCTCGCTGACCACCGTCACGTTGCTGTCGATCCGGCTGACTGAGCGGCGCTATCCGGCTCTCGGCCGGTAGGAGGGAAGGCCCATGAACCTCGGCTTGATATTTGACGCACTGGTTGTCTTGCCTTCGGGCGTTGGTCTCACTTTGACCCTGACGGTCTTGTCGCTGACGGCCGGATTTCTTCTTTCCGTGCCGCTGGCCTTCATCCGCGCGTTCGGACGTCCCGGCTTCTCGCTCGCGGTGCTCGCATACACCTATGTGATCCGCGGAACGCCGATGCTGGTTCAGCTCTTTCTGCTCTACTACGGCCTCGCTCAGATCGAGGCGGTGCGAACAAGCATCTTCTGGGTGATCCTGCGCGACCCCTTCTGGTGTGCCCTTCTGACATTTTCGCTGAACAGCGCGGCACACACCACCGAGATCCTGTGCCGCGGTCTCCAGTCCGTGCCGAAGGGTGTCACCGAGGCGGCCACATCTCTCGGCTTGAAACGCTTCCAGATCGCTCGCCTGGTCACCTTCCCGATCGCTTTCAGGATATCGCTCCCGGCCTACGGCAACGAGATCGTCGGGATGATCAAGGGCTCGTCGCTCGCGAGCACCGTGACGCTGCTTGAGATCACCGGCATGGCGAGACAGATGGTGTCGACCACGTTCGCGCCGTACGAAATCTTCATCGTCGCCGGAGCGATCTACCTATCACTCACCTCGATCGCGGTGAAAGCGATCCAGTTGCTGGAGCGATGGCTGTCGACCGACGGCCATCCGGTTCGCCGACGAAAGGCGCGATTGCGCCCCGCCCTACCTGACCCAGAGATCACGACGCCCCTGCCCTGACGCCTAGGTTCTGGGCTCCCCTTTCCATCCAACCAACGAAGAGGTGCATCATGCGCATACCCCTGGCTATTGCTGTTTCTATCGTATCCCTGATGTCGGCAGTCCCGGCGAGCGCGCAAAGCGAGCGCGTCATATCGATTGCCGCTGAAGGCGCCTCGCCGCCCTGGGACGGCACCGACGCGAACGGTCAACTCTATGGCTACGATATCGATGTTGGGCAGGAGCTGTGCCGTCGGATCGAGATCAAATGTACCTTCGTCCCGCAGGATTGGGACGGGATCATCCCGGCACTGCTTGTCGGCAAGTTCGACGTGATCATGTCTGGCATGGCGATCACGGAAAAACGCAAGCAGTCGATCGCGTTCTCGATCCCCTACGCCACCGGCTTCAACCAGTTCGTGGTGCGCAAGGACCTGGGTCTCGACGCCGGCGACACCAAGGAAAAGGTCAACCTTTCGACCATCGGCGACAAAGAGAAGGCAACCATCGAGCGCCTCAGATCGACACTCGCCGGCAAGGCGATCGGAGCCTTGCGCTCGTCCAATTCGGAAGCAGTCGTGAAGGAAATGCTGGGCGATGTCGTGACCATTCGCAGTTATGACAGCCAGGACAACATGAAGCTCGATCTTGCCGCGGGTCGCATCGACGGCGGCCTCGCCGACTATTTCACCTGGCGCGATTTTCTGGAGACGCCTTCCGGCTCGGATGTGGTGTTTTTCGGCCCTGAACTGAATGGCGGGCTCTGGGGGCCGGGCGTCGGCGCAGGTCTGCGCAAAGACGATACGGAGTTGCTCGCCAGGTTCAACGCGGCCATCGACGCGGCCACCAAGGATGGGACGATCAAGGCGCTGAGCCTGAAATGGTTCAAGAGCGATATCTCGCCAGCCATCTCGCAATAGAGGCAACCGACTTCGACATTGACGTGGCGCTGGCCGGAACGCCGGCGCCTGCGCCCTACCCTCCTTCAAGGCGAGTTCCATGAAAGACCAGTTCTGCGCGGTCGTCACCGGCCAATCCCTGATCAAGCACGACATACGTGACGTCAAAAACGAACGCTTCATCGCGGTTACGGATTTCCTGCGCCAAGGCGACGTCGTCTTCACCAACTTCGAGTCGACGATCCTGGGTAAGCACGGCGGGTGGCCGACCAAGGGCAAATACTTCGGATATTCCAGGGCTGAAGTGCTCGACGCATTGCAGGCCATCGGTTTCAACGCGCTTGCTCTGGCAAACAACCACGCCTTCGATCTCGGCGCTGGCGGCATCCTCTCGACCCTGGAGGAAGTGGAAGCGCGCGGTCTCCTGCATGCCGGCATCGGGGCCGACGAGACTGACGCGAGGAAACCGGGCCGCCGCCGGCTGGGCGCGCGCGAGGTCGCGCTTCTTGCGATGGATGCAGGCCCCGGCCCGACCAACATGTATGCCGAAGACCGCACGGCCTTCCGGCCGGCTCGGCCCGGCGTCAATCGTCTGAACACCTGTCGCAAGATCGGGGTACCGGACGGACATTTCAGCAGACTGGCAAGGCTGGGCGCTCATTTGCAAAGCTCCCCCTTTGAACTGGCCAACTATGCGCAACCGGAGGACCCGGTAGAGGTGTCGGCCGGCACGGAGATCAATTTCTACGGCACCGTGTTCACGCAAGCCGCAGACTTCGGCCGTATGATCGAAGTCGATCAGCAGAGTGCAAGTGTCCATCTGGCCGCCATCCGGCACGCGGCGGCACAGGGCGATTTCGTCATTGCCTATCTGCATCACCATCATTGGGAACCAGGCTGGCAGGACGTGCCGCGCTGGGTGCAGACCTTTGCTAGGATGTGTATTGACGCCGGCGCCAACCTCTTCGTCAGCCACGGCGCTCCGGTGCTGCAGGCGGTGGAAATCTACAATGGCGCGCCGATCTTCTATGGCCTCGGAAATTTTCTCTTCCACGTCCACGCCGACGAAACCGAATGGGATCCACCGGAAGTCTGGCAAAGCATCGTCGCCGCTTGCCGCTATGACGCCGGCGGAAGCCTCACAGAAATAGACCTCCTGCCCGTCGCGATCGGGGCGGAAACTCAGTCTCCCGGATCCGCAACGGGCAGACTGGTGCCCGTCGCCATCACTGGAAGCGAGGCGCGAGACATGCTTGAGGAATTCGCGACGCGCTCTCGGGCGTTCGGCGTCGAGATCAAAGTATCCTCGGCTTGCGGCCGCATCACCGTGCCCGCTGCCCGAAAATTCGGCTGACTACCGCGATCGACCGTCAGACGGTCTTGCATTCGGCCGGCGCGGACTCGCCGGCCGTCTCGCTCTCTGCCTTCGTGTCTAGCAGGACCAGTTCTTCCCCTAGCGCTGAGACCAGGGACGAGATGCGACCACGCAGACGCGGTGGAAGGTTCACTAGCCCCTCAATCAGGCGCCGACCCTCCGCGCTGGCGATGAAATCCAGGCGCTCATCGACCGGCAGGGGCCGCGCCTCGACGCGGGTCTCATCGTTTCCCGGCAGACCTTCGAAGAAGCGGCTGACAGGAACGCCGAGCGACCTGGCGATTTCGTAGAGCATCGAAGCGCTCACGCGATTCCGCGCGTTCTCGTATTTCTGGAGCTGCTGGAAGCTGATGCCTATGGATCGGGCAAGTTGGGCCTGCGATACGTCCGACTGGACGCGGACGGTCGCAATCTGCCTGCCGACATGCTGATCGGCGGGATGAGGGTCACTGTCGATCTTTGGCTTCGGCTCCGTCCGAAGGAGGACGAAGCGCTGCGGTTTCAACAAGGCTTTTCGATGCTCCATTAGCCAGCCGACAGAGAGTCTGTCGGTACGTTATCTGAAAGCCGAATCGCCATTTCGTATACCTTATAGGGTGTAAAAGAACCCTATCGGTAGCAAAGAAAATCTGCCTGCCAATTGTGGACCCATGGTCAGTCCACGACAGATTCGAGCCGCACGAGCTTTGCTGGGTTGGTCTCAGCAGGAACTCGCTGACAAGGCTATTGTTTCGCTTAACGCGCTGGTCCGGTTGGAAAACGGCAAGGTGGATTCCCGGATTAGCACTTTGCAGGCCATTGAAGCGGCCCTGACAAAAGCGGGGGTCGAATTCTTGTCTGTAGGGCAGAGAGGTGAAGGTGTCCGGCTCTTAAATCCTCGGGCTTGATAGTGAGTTTGGCGGTCTGGTTTCTGTTCAGGTCCTGCTGCTGAAGGCACACCCATTCAGTCTGTTCATGAGCCTGCCGACATCCGCACCGCGCGCTACTGCAGGACTAATTGATCGGCTCGCGCCCGGATCGCTGTAAGCAAATGCGCTTAGGCTGAGTCTCGCAGCTGCATTTGTCGTTCCCACAATTGCTCTCCTGCGGGTGACGAGAGACAAAGTCGTGGTATTGTCGGAGTCAGCCACGATCCGAACTCCACACAGCTTGGGTTGTGGCTAGGCCGAACGACGTGTTGTTGCACGACGTTCGGTCACGAAGAGTGAACCACATTACGTACATACCGTACATTACGGACACCGCTATTGTCAAACGTTCCTGATCCTGTCGACAACAAAACTGAACGCTTCGAGTTGCGGCTCTCGACCGACCTACTTGCTCGCGTAGACGAATGGCGTCGCACTCAGCCAGATCTTCCCACCAGATCGGAAGCGTTCCGGCGATTGGTGGAGGCTGGTCTAGCTTTGAAATAGGTTGCGGCTTGGTAGAAATCATCTCGAGTGCGCTTGGCGAGCAGAATATAACTCGCCTGGCCATTTTGCTAAGCTAGTACCCGTTGAACGCGGGTGCGGTGGCCAAACGGCACCTGCGACGAGTGAAACTACCGAAAACGGGGCGGAGTCATGACCGAACCAGGTCGCGATATTTCGTCGTCCAGTCGCTTCGCCGCCCGCTGTCCTGGCCGTCTCGCGTACTGGCGCCTGGCACCCAGCCGCATGCATAGCTCGGCCATGCTGCTGAAAAGGCACCCTTGCTTCTCCACCCATGGCCCGAAATGGCCGCGCGGCAATGCCGCCTTGTTGCGCAGCGGCCAGCGCCCGATCGCTATCTTCTGATCGATGGACAGGTGGCCGCGTTCTGGGCATAGGCCTCGAAAGCGCCCCGGGGATTAAAGCGGTGCCGACACTGTTCCGAAATCCGCCGGAACGTCTAATATGCCCAGATGCAGGGGACACGCATCGCTTTTGGTCCGTTCGTACTCGATCCCGACATCGGGACGCTCCTGAAAGAGCAGATCCCGATCGTTGTTGGGCATCGTGGGCTGACGCTGCTTGCTGCGCTCACGGCCCGGCCCGGCGAGATCCTGACCAAGGCCGAACTGATGGACGCTGCCTGGCCGGGAACCGCCGTTGAGGAAGGCAACCTTACGGTCCAAATAGCGACACTGAGAAAGGCACTCGGTCCGGCTGACAACGGCGGCGAGTGGATCGCCACGGTGCCTCGCGTCGGCTACCGCTTCACCGGGACTGTCGAGCCGGTGGCGAGCGCATCCCGCAGAGCGATACCAGAGTCCGGCAAGCCGTCGATTGCGGTCCTGCCTTTTGCCAATTTGAGCGGCGATCAGGACCAGCAGTATCTCAGCGATGGCATAACCGAGGACATAATTACGGAGCTGGCCAGGTTCCGCTCCCTCCTTGTCATCGCGCGCAATTCATCTTTTCAGTTTCGCCATCCGGCATTGGACATTGCCGAAGCCCATCGCAAACTCGGAGTTCGCTACCTCGTCGAAGGCAGCATGCGAAAGCTCGGTGATCGCATTCGGATCACCACACAATTGATTGACGCCGCCACCGGCACCCACCTGTGGGCCCAACGGTACGACAGGGCCCTCGACGACATCTTCGCATTGCAAGACGAGGTTGCGGCTCTCATCGCCTCGATGGTCGAAGGCCGGGCGGAGGCCGATTCGACGAGCCGGACAAGACGCAAGCCTCCCGCCGATTGGGATGCATACGACTATTACCTGCAGGGGCGCGCGCAGTTCTACCGGTATGAACTGGACATGGCCGAGCCCCTATTCGTCCGGTGTGTCGAGCTCGATTCGACGTTCGCTCAAGGCCACGGCTTCCTCGCGCAGGCCCTCGTCGGCAGATTTTGGTACGACAACGATCCGCGGACGCTACAGAAGGCCTGGGAGTCGGCACGAACGGCGCTCGCTCTCGACAGGAGCGATGGCGTCTGTCACCAGAGCATGGGGCTGGTGCTTACGCACATGCGCCAGCACAGCGATGCGGGAGTGCATTTCGAGCAAGCGCGCTCGTTGAACCCGCTAGACATGAACATAGCGGGGGACTATGCAAGCTGGCTCAACTACGGCGGACGGGCCGAGATGGCGCTGAACGTGCTCGAAACTGCGCTCCTGCGCGACCCGTTACCTCCAATTTGGTTCTGGGAGGTGAAGGGCAGCTCCCTCTTCCTGCTTGGAAGGTACGTGGAGGCCATCAGTTCGTACCAGAAGGCCGGCGACCAATTCTTCATTCATGCGTTCCTCGCAGCGGCGTACGCACATTTGGGCGAGACGCAGAAGGCGCGCGTTGAAGTCGAGGAAGCACTGACGAGGAAACACGACCTGACTGTCCGGTTGTTTTCAGGTTTCCCGTTCGCCGACCAGGTTGCCCTCGAGCTTTTTATGTCAGGCTTCAGAAAGGCGGGTTTTCCCGCGTGAATGCACCTTCGGGAGCGCGCCGGTCAGGCCCGACAGCCGAATGCACCCCAACAGGCCATCGAACCCGCTTAACCGAGATCGAAGTCGAGGGCGTCGGCACGCATCGGCTTCCGCGCTAGCATTCCGCGCGTCTCGTCTTCTGGACTCTTTGTTGAAACAGTCGCATCCTCCCTGCGGGGAAGAGGGCGTGGACAAATACCGATACGACAATCGATCTGATCGCTGGCGAAAGCGAGCCGGTGCCAAGCATAGCCGTGCGCACCGATGGGCGAATGTGCCGCGGCGCCTGATTTTGGTGACTGCGGTAGCGGCTGGCGCTCTGGTCGCGCAAACCGCCATCCAGCACAGCGAAAGTTTGCCAGAGATCAATGCATCGAACTGGTTCGGCTCGAAGCCGGCGCCGATCGCCGGTGTCGCGTCTGTGATCGACGGCGACACGATCGAGATCCACGGACAGCGCATCCGCTTGAACGGCATCGATGCGCCCGAGAGTAAGCAATATTGCGACGACGGTAAGGGCTTCGAATACGCCTGCGGGCGCCATGCTGCCCAAGCCTTGCACGAGTTCCTGGCTGCATCGCGTCCGTTGCACTGCAGCTTTGTTAACCGAGACCGGTACGGCCGGCTTGTTGGGGATTGCGATCGCGCCGACGGTCGCAACGTCCAGAGCTGGCTTGTCGAGCGGGGCTTGGCACTAGATTGGCCGCGCTACAGCCACGGAGCCTACGCAGGACAGCAGGCGAAGGCCCAGGCAGCGAAGGTCGGTCTGTGGGCTGGGGCGTTTCAGGCGCCATGGGATTGGCGCGTAGAGCATGCGAACGGCACCACCAAGCCGTCTGCAAAACAACCACTCGGCATGATGAGCAATGGGCAGGTGGCGCAGAGCTATTCTTGTCAGCCGCGGCGAACTTGTCCCCAGATCAGTTCGTGCGATGAGGCTAATTGGTACTTGGCCAACTGCTCTTGGGGCGGCAAGCTCGACCGCGACAAGGACGGCGTTCCTTGCGAGAGCCTTTGCTAAGTCGGCAGTGAGAGGGACATGGCATGATCGTTGTCGGCTTTGCCTTTTTGCCTCCACAGCGCACACCAAGGCGAACTCTGCGGTCGCCCAGAGCCTTCCGCAAGGCTACTAAGGCAATCAATCGGCCACCGCCGCCGAGAAACGCAGCGTCTGGCGCCGCAGCGACGAGTATAGGAGAATTCCGACCTTGGCCCGCTCAGCGTGCCTGAACTCCTGCGCAACTGAGGCAGAGCGATGTGCGGACGTTACACCAAATATCTGTCGTGGTCGGAAATCCACCGGCTCTACCGCCTGACTGCGCCGGCGGAGACGGGCCGCAACGACGAGCCCCGGTACAACATCGCGCCGACTCAGGATGTCCCATTCGTCACTGCCGGTGAGGGTGGCAACCACCGGCTGCGTGAAGGGCGCTGGTGGCTGGTCCCTTTCTGGGCAAAGGAAATGCCCAAGGCGGCTATGTTCAATGCCAGGATTGAGGGCATCGATACAGCGCCCGCCTTCCGCGACGCCTACAAGTCCAAGCGCTGCCTGATCCCTGCCGATGGCTTCTACGAGTGGACGATATCGCCTGCCGACGGCAAGAAAGACCCTTGGCACATCTACCAGCCAGGCCACGCGCCTTTCTCGTTCGCCGGGCTTTGGGCTTACAATTCCAATCTCGACATAACCAGCTGCACCATCATCACCGAGCCTGCCGCAGAACCGATGAAGCAGTTGCACGATCGGCAGCCTCTCATTCTCGACCCGGCCTACTATGACGCCTGGCTGGACCCGGCGACGCCCAAGGACAGCCTCAAGGACATTCTCAGCCACGACATCGACGGTCAGCTGCAGTTCAACCGCGTTGGACGTGAGGTGAACACGAGCGCCGTCAACAAGTTGCCCAACGACCATCCCGGCCTGGTCGGGCCGATCAACCCGTTATGAGCGACGAACCGAGCCGGCTTGCCGAAGGGATGACAGCGATTCCGCGCGGCCGAGAGCCGATCGAAAATCGCTTTGCGAGCATTCTGGCTGCGGCAAGCTCGGCGGGTTTGGGTTTTCGAGGCCTGGACAGAAGTCACATTGGTTCTGTTGTTTGCATCCCGGCGACGGCGATCGGTTTGTATAGGAGTTGACGTCCGACCATCTAGCGCCCCTGTTCGAGGCATGGCATCGAGAAGCTGTGAAACTCTTCAAAATGCCCCGGAAAGGTCCGGGCGAGATACCGCACCACTCTGGAATTATCCATCAACCGGTCGAAAAAGCGGTTGGCTGCGACAAGCTCCAGGCCCACCTGGCCATGACGTTCCGCGGCGCTGAGAACCGCAAGGCTTAGCGCGCCGACATCGAGCACCATCGCGCCGCGCTGGTCTTCCGCCTGTGTGGTGATCGTTGAGAGATTAAAACCCTCGACCAGCAGGGCTTGCGGTGTCAGAGCGACGAGTAGTCTCGCGTAGGTGATCCTGACCCGGTCCATCGCCACCATCAGCCGGGCAATCTCCAATTGCCTGGCTGGCAGCACCTTCTGGAGCAACCCGAAGATTTTTGTTTTCACCGGCGCGTCCCGAAGCAGGTCGAGGACATCAGGGCAAATTCCGTTAACGGCTTTCCGGTTCTCGCCTGTCTCGGAAGCGGGTTTTCCGGGAGAGCAGAACATTTGCGGCTCGCGGGTCGCGCCACGCAACCTATGTGCCAGTAGGCTTGGCATTGTCCTGAAGCCCTCGGACACCAGCGTGGCGCAGAATTGCTTGTCGCGCATCATCAGGTGGAGCGCCGCTACTATCCGGTCTAGGCTCTGTTCAGACTTAGCCGCTTGCGTGACGAAATCGCGCATGCGTTTGCATTCCGTATCGTAGGTCGCCAAAAATTCGTGTGAACGAAGCCTCTTCTTGGACCCTAATGCGCCAGCAACAATATTGCTCGCATGTCTGTCGCCACCCTTTTCCAACGCACGGTAGGCGGCGTCCTTGGGTAAGCGCTTGACTACCAAGCCACGCCCCCCACAGGCTCTCGCTCTGCCAGCCTGACAATGGGATTGAGCGTGGGAAAAATATAGCTGTCCAGCGGTATCCCATTGATGGCATGCAGTTCCGATTTGCCAGCGATCTCATGCGCAGGCGCAATCAAATAGTCCCGGACGGTCAGGTCGCCGGGATTCATACGGATCAGGACGAAAATGTCGGGTAGTGGCCGTTTATCGGCCTTGGAAAACCAGCGTGGATAGCCGAAGCCGGAAACCCTGCATCGGCCCATTGTAATCGCCACCGTGATCTCCTCGTTTATCCGCAGGAGGTCCATCGCCATGTCATGGGCAGCAACCCCGCCCTGCTTATCAATCGCGCCCACAAGATCCCGGATAATCTGCAGCCTCATTGATTCCAGGTGCCGGTTCACGCCGATGAAGCGGTAGTTTTTGGATGGCTCGTATCCGATCAGTTCATAGGCTTTGACAATGGTTCCAAAACGCCACTGGTAGCGTTGGGCCGGCGGGCACCCCGGATCGGCGTCGATCATGGCCAACGACAAGGCGCCACGGCGAGCCAGAAGTGCCCTAAGAGCAGCCAGCATCTCGTCGTTGGTCATGTGGCGATAGATGGTCTTGAGCACGATCTGCGCCCGGTCGAACAGTTTGCGGTCGACGATCGGCTCCAGGACGTTTTCCACCCGCACCCACTGTTCGGGGGGATTACGGACTTGATGGCTTCTCAGCCGGGCCGAATGCTTGTTCCAGACGCTGTTGCCAATGTAATTTTCGTTGGTCAGCACCGAGTGGACGGATTCCCGCGTCCATGGTCGCCGCAAATCGCTGAGCACGCCGCGCTTGTTCAGCAGTCTTGCCATCTCCAGCTCTGTCTTGCGTGTTCTGACAAAGTGACTGAAGATCCACTTCACTGTCGCAATCTCGTCAGGTGGGCCGAGCACCAGAACTATTCGATCCGTCTGCTGGCTCTTGTATTCGTGGGATGAAAGGATGCCTTTTGAACGGCCGTGTTGATCGACAAGCAGGCGCCGCAGGCCAAAGGCGGCCTTCCCGCCCTGCCGGAAGCCCAGCCGGATCAACCTCGCCTGGCCGATGAAGACTTTTTGCGAGAGCATTCTGCTCTGCTCGGCAGCCATGCTCCGTTTGATTGCTTTGAGGACGTCTGACCCGATGCTGCCGTCGTTTGCGAATTGCTCGGCGCAAAATTCGATACGGACGCCGGCCATCTGGCATCGGTATTCGTAGGCTGCGCTTTCATCAATGTTCTGAAAACGCCCCCACCGGCTTACATCATAGACCACAACCGTCTCAAAATCGGCTCGCCCACTTTCGACATCGGCCAACAGCTTCTGAAGACCGGGGCGCCCTCCAAGGTTTAAACCGCTGCGACCGAGGTCCTCGTAAGTGGCGACAATGTCGTAAGCCATGATATCGGCATAGTCGCGAATGGCATCCGCTTGGTTGTCGATCGAGTAGGTCTGGTGTTCCGTCGACATGCGCACGTACTGCGCGGCGCGAACTCTAGGCACAGTCTGGTGCCCGCCATCTAACTTTGGCACTTTCCCCACACTCTCGACCGTTGCCCAGGCAATGTCTGCCTGGGGCATGCCCAACCTACTAGGCAGCTTCCTACGGTCCCATTAGGAATACCTCGACAGTTTGTGTCGAATGGCTCGATAGTCTGATCGAGCCTCGAAGCCGCTCCTTGGGGGAACCGACCCGTGCGTCACTATATCGGATTGATCCACAAGCAAGCGGACAGCGACTTCGGCGTATCCTTTCCCGATTTTCCGGGCGTGGTCACCGCCGGCACCAGCCTCGACGACGCCCGCGCCATGGCCGAAGAGGCCCTGGCCTTCCATCTCGAAGGCCTTGTCGAGGATGGCGAAGCCATTCCCGAGCCATCATCCCTGGAAGATGTCATGTCGAACAATGACAATCTCAGCCGGGTCGCCGTCCTGGTAGCGCTCAAAGCCGAACCACAAAGGTGGTGCGCGTCAACGTCACCATTCCCGAAGATGTCCTCGACCAGATAGATCGATATGCGATTCAAACCGAGGCGCTACCGACCTGTTCGCGAAAGCCGTTTCCGCTTTGGCAACCATTGTCTTCAAGGCCCGAGAAACCACGTCTCATTTCGTGAGCGGGCGTGCCGCCGTTTGGCCGCAATGCGCCAGCAACTGGCAACCATTCGCCCCGATCCGCGTTTGGGGCTCCAAAGGAGTTCCAAGATGATCATCAGACAAACCATTGCCGCCGTGCTCATGACTGCAGCACTTGCAGGCTGCGCGACCCAGACCGAACAGCAGCAGAGGGCAACCACAGGCGCACTCATTGGCGGCGGTGTCGGCGCCCTCGCCGGCCAGGCACTGGGCGGCAACACCGAAAGCACGGTCGTGGGTGCCGCCGGCGGCGCCTTGCTCGGCGCCGTCATCGGCCAGTCGACCACGCCGCAGCGCCGCGGCGAACAGCTTTGCCGTTACCAGGACCGCCGCGGCCGGATCTACACGGCGCCTTGCGATGATCGCTATTACAACAACGACTATTGATCCAGCCTCCCTGGAAGTGCGGCTCTCTGACGTTTGCTGCCGCTCTTCCAGGGACCCGGGATCCGTTCGGCGTTTCACAATATGAGAACGCCCGCTCAGTCCATTACACCCTCTGGCTGATGAGCTTGCGCTTGGTGCTTGCAAGGATCCCATTTCGCGGAAGCGACGTGAAGCGCTGGTTTCATGGCGCCAACAATGACATCGCATTGCCGCAGCTGAAAGTGCCGACAGCGACCATCGGCTGCGGCTGAAGAGCGGGGGTGACGGTCACGGTGCCAAACATCAAGGTCGCCAAGCGCGCCTTGGCCAAGCCGAATGGCTTGCGCTGCATGCATAAAATGTGGGATAATTTGTTTGGTGGAGATTCTCGCTCACACCATCCAAAGGCCTCCTTCGGAGGCCTTTTTCATGTCATGGTGGCTGGCAACTGAGTGCCACAACGATTAGGTGGCACTCCCTGCCTAGGCGAAGAGTTGCACTGCCGCCAAGGTCCTTCGACCGCTTTCACGTCGTAAGCTTGGAGAACAATCCCGATGCTCAACAGCATTGCGGGCTGGCTCGATGCTGCAACTGCAATTGCCATTGTTCGGCTCCTGATTGACCTCATGAACCTATACCGCTCCGCTGCCGCCAAGAAGGCGCCGGACGGCAGGCGCGCGAGATCAAAGCCGATACGCAAGCGCCGTCCGCGTCGCCGCTGAACCGCGTCTTCCCAACCAACTCAAACTGTGACCGCGATGGTTTGACCCACCAGCGACCCGTGCACTCATCATATGGCGTCGACCGTATCCAGCTCGCGTGCCCTGCTCGGTGATGCGGTCGGCGCCGACGGGTGATGATGCGGGTGGCGTCGCGAAGGCAGCCAGCCGGCGCGCCGCGCGCCTAGTCGATTTCATCGTTAGTGGCGTATGTTGCAAGTCAAGCACTGTGAAGCACAGCGTCCAGATCGGACCTGCTGCCGTGTCGAATGGAATAGGCGCGAGTGATTTCCGCACCAAAAAGAAAAATTTCCGCCGAGTAGTAAGCCCACAGCAGGATGACAAGCAGCCCACCGGCGGCCCCATATGAGGCCGCGACCGCGCTGGAGCCTATATACCAACCGATAAGCGATTTCCCGAGCGTGAACAGGGCAGCGGTTACAACCGCGCCAATCCAGACATCCCGCCATTCCAGGGTTCGATCAGGCAAGATCTTGAAGATAGCGGCGAAAATAGCTGCTAGGAGGACAAAAGAAACGACCGCGTTGATAACGGCCAGGACAAGTGTCCCGAACGGCAGCTGTGCGTTGATGAGGTTGCCTAGGGCCGAAATCGCCGCGCTCGCGACTAGAGAGACGAGCAACATGAAGCCAAGTGCGGTGACCAGTCCCAGACTTACCGCACGTGCGCGCACCAGGCGCGACAACGAACTGCCCTGCGCTTCGACCTTCCATATCATGTTCAAGGACTGCTGTATTTCGCCGAAGACCCCGGAAGCGCTCACAAGCAAGGTGATGATGCCAATCACCGCCGCCCAGGTGCCGCCGGATGGCTTTTCGGATGCGCTCTTCAGTGCGGTTTGCAGGATATTTGCGCTTTCTGTACCCATCATCCCTGTGATTTGGGCGGACAATGCCGCTTGGGCTGCCTCGTGACCGAATGCGAGACCCGCAATTGCAACCACGATGAGCAGAATTGGCGCCAACGATGTTGTGGCATAAAAAGCGATTGCCGCGCCATGGCTGAGAGCATTGTCGTTGACGAACCCAACGACGGCTTCTCGCACCATTGCCCATGCATTTGTGATCCCGCGATGCATTTTTCGCCCCAGTCGAATTGGCGTTCACTAGCAATGCACCAGCACATGTGATGTTCCGGTTGCGGGCTACTAACGCCCTCAGGGGGAGCAGGCAACGTCAGTGGTTATGCGCCGCGCTTGGCGCCCTACTCCGCCGGGGTCTTCTCGAGCACCGGCGCAATTTTCCGGCCAAAGCGCTGGACAACGAAGCGGCCCGCCTTCTGGCCGGGGACCTCGATCAGAGTGTAGGTGATCCAGGACAGCAACGTCACGGTCGGCAGCACAACGGCAACGACGATGGCGAAGCGCAGCGGCGCCGACAGTTCGTGGCCGAACTCACTGATGACGAACGCCGCGACGGGCTGCAGCACCAGCAGATGGCTCAGGTAGATGCTGAAGGAAAGCTCGCCCATCAGGTGGAAGAACCGGTTGCTGAGCGTCACGGCGATCGCTCGCGCCAACATTCCCGCCCTTCCAGGCAGCATGCGGTAGAGAACCAGCGCAAAGAAGCCCGCCACAAGCGCTTCACGCACCAGAAGCTTGCCCAGCCCCTGGTCGCCGCCAAAGGGCAGCGCCGCCAAAAGCATGGCCAATGCCAGATAGAGGAACGGCCTCGGTCGGCTCTGATGCACGACTCCGGCCAGCAGCATCCCGCACAGGAATATCTGTATCTTCAGCGGCAGAAAGGACGGCATCGGAAAATGGATCGACAACAGCCGCATCGCAAACACGATGACGCAGCCGGCCGCCGCGACCACAAGGGCGCTCCTGATCCAGTCCAGCCTGCGCACCAGCAGCATGACGGCCGGGAACACGGCATAGAACTGCATCTCCAGCCCCAGGCTCCAGTCAGGCAGCGGCGTGCGATAGGCGAGGTCCGGCACCAGCCCAAACAGGAACGTGAGATGGGCAACGATGTTTTTCAGGCTGCCGTCGAGGTAGCGTTCCGGCGCCTGGTGCGATCTGGAGAGGAAATCGTCGATGATGATCCTGCAATCGTAGAGATAGGGGCCAAGCGCCAGCGCCAGGAAAAGCATGACATAGAACAGCGGCGCGATCCTGAAATAGCGGCGCGTCCAGAATTTGAGCCAGGTTGCCGATCTTTGCCAAGGCTCCTTTCCTGGCGCAGCTGATAGTGGAACACCATCAGGAAGCCGGACAGCATGATGAACAGGTCGACGCCGAGATCCGGCTCGCCGACGATCGGAATTTGCCAGCCGGTCAAAAGCAGGCAGTGCCCGACCAGCACCCAGATCGCCGCAAGCGCGCGAAGCCCGTCCAGGCATACGATGCGCGACGACTTGATGATGCTGGTTTCGTAGCTAGCCATGTTGCACTGCAGCATGGCGCCTGAGGAGCGATTGTCAACCCGGTGAGAGATGACGAATTACGGCTACGATGGCGGATGCCGAATTGTGCCGATCTCCTCGCCAGACAATAGGCTGAACGGACAGGCACCTTTTCAGGAAACCGTCAGCGCGTCCCGAACGACCGAAATCAGGCGCGAAGCAACCGTTCGCAAACCGGCACACGCATGCCAGTTGCGGAAGCGCATAAAACATTTCAGGAAAAGGCCCATTCCGCATCGGACGGCGTGACGAACCCCTGCCGCAGTCGGCTGTGAAGTTCATTCCACGACGGGTCTGTCACGAAGCCTTTCATGCTTCCACAAGCCTCGGCGAAGGAAATGTCGCCCAAACGGCCGATGAGATCACTCATCGCGCCGTTCCTGCCCTTCAGGAATACCTCGAGCGGATCATCATCACACTCAATTACCCGATGTCCCCAAGCACCCGGTACGTCGTCGCTTGCGAGAGCCTGCTGAAGATCTTCATCCACGCCTGTGGCCTCGAGCGCCCGGGAGACGACATAGCGCATCAGGGGGTAATAGATCGGCTGATAGCTGCCTCCAAGCGCGCGCACGCCGGGCAGGATCGACAAAACCAGAAACATCAGCAGGAGATTCGGGACAAGGCTGCGATTTGCCAGCCGCTCAAGGATATCGGGGGCTGTGAAGCACGCCACCTTCATACCGGTCGCGGGATCGATGAGTTCTCCGGCGACCAGACGCAGCGGAAGGCGTTTGCCATTTTCATAGAACCAGAAGAAATCGGTACCGCGCGCGAGCCAGCCACTCCAGGGGCCGGACGCGATCGCGTCGAGGCCGGCAAGGATATTGGAGGCGAACTTCGGGTCTTCCAGCAGTCTCATGTGTAGCCAGGAATTTTCGTCCGACAGATGGTCGGCCACCAGGTCGGCGATGTCCTCGTCGTCGATCTGCAGGAAGGAAAAGTGGCCTCCGAACATTTTTGGCCAAAGCGTAAGATTGGCTGCCTTGATGGCATGCGCGGGCCGCTCGAATTGCGTCTTCGGCAGAAGGGCACGAAGCAGCGTGAGCGCGTCGCCCCCAGTGTTTGGTTCCGTCGGTAACAACTCGAACTTATAGGGTCCCCGCCCGGCTAGCAGGCTGTACCCGATCATCCGGCTTCGGCTCAGGCCAAAGACGTTGACCGGCTTCCCGTCAACGGTGAGCCAGCCTGGCCCCTTGCGTGGCTTTTCGACGAGATTCACCGTCGAAACGGCGTAGGAAACGTAGGTCGAACACCCGTGCGCCGAGAGACCAAGGAGGCTGAAGATATGCGTGTAATAGGCTTCTGGCTCCATGAGGAGAAACAAATGAGGGCCTGTCTGCAACACGCGGCGCCTTTCGAAATCCCTGCAGATTTCTGAGGCGGTATCGGCAGACAACCCGTTTCGTGTCGCTGCCTTCCTGATGATGTCGAGTAGTTTGGTGAAGGCTCGGAGCCGGATTTCTGGCATGGGAACCGAAGCCGGCGCCGTAAACAGGCGAAACGCATAATCGCGGATCGGCCGGGAATGGTATGGGCTCATCCAGGGGTAGAGTGCCGTCAGCGACCCCAGGACTGCCTGTTTCGCATCTACGCCTGCTGTTAGCTCTTCCACCTCACGATTCACCTTTTTCTTGCGTCTGAACGACACTGACGCTCAAACACGAAACACTGATGAGGAGCGCTACGCCAAAGCTGAAGAAAATCGTCGAAGGAAATGCTCGATTTCCTACTGCGGCGGCGATGCCGAACACGAGTAATCCGAGCACCACGGCCACACTATGCATGATGCCTTTTGCCCGGCCCAACAGATAATCCGACACACGCGTCTGCAATGTGACTTCAACGCTGACGCGTCCAAGATTGTATATAAATCCGAGCGCGGCAAAAAGGATCACTGTCCAGGGCGTGGGCAGAAATGCCAGCGCCATGAGTACCAGCGCCGTTAAGCCCAAAAGCATGAGATGGAGCGCATGAGTGCTCATCGATCTTTCAATCCGGAATAGAGAGACCGCACCGATCAGTGAGCCCGCCGACCATGCAGCCTCGAGGTAGCCGAAATCCACGGCAGTACCCTTCTGCTCCTGGACGAAGCTAGATCCCACGACGCTGACAAGCACCGCGCTTGTATAGAGAAGCGCGTAGACGACAATGAGACGACGCAGGCTCAGATCGATTTGGGCTGCCGAGATTTTGGCGGTGCGGACATCGAGCGAAACCGGTTGCAGCCGCATCAAGGCTAGGCAACCCGCTGAAAACAGGAAGAAAGCAGCAAGAACGGTGAATGGTAGGGCTGGGGAGCGCTCATGCAGCAAAGCCCCTGCAAGCAGAGCTGCGCCGAGATTGCCGACCTGCATGACGAAGAAGACGGCGGAATTCGAGGCTACAAGATCGCGGCCGTCAGCTATCACGGGGATCATTGATTGAGAGCTCGTAAGGGCGACACGGTCGCAAAACGAAAAGAGGGCCGCTGACAGACAGATGATCAGAAACACGTCCATGTAGAGGAGCGCGCAAGCGGTAGCCAGCATAACGAGAAAGCGGCTGAGGTCTGCCGCAACGTTCAAGCACCGCCTGTCAAATCGATCCGCCGCTACGCCGGCCAAAGGGCTCGCGATGAATTCGACAACGCTGACGATCGCAAGGAACGTCGCGACGCCGGCGGTTCCGTATCCGCGCTCGACGACAATCCAGGCGGAGGCGATGTAGAAGCCGTTTCGGGCAACGGCCGCCGATAGCGTGCTGGCCAGGAATCCGAGGCACGGATTGGACCGGCCGGCCCGCCCTTTGGCATGATGATTTCGAACCAGGTTTGACATGAGCGGCGTATCCGAGCTGACCGCCGATGGATACCTTCTTCCGCCAAGCCTGCTTTACTGTGATGTTGGGGTTTTCCGATACTTGCTGAGAACAACAAGCGGCGACCTAGATTCGCCACTTACGACGAAATTCCGTCGGGCCCGCACCGAAAGCCCGCTTAAAGGCGGTCGCGAAATGGCTGGAGCTGCCGAAACCACATTCCATCGCGATTTCCGTCGCCGACAGATTGGTCGATCGCAGCATGTCCGCGGACTGCTCCAACCGTCGCTGCGCAATGAATGCGTGCGGCGTCATGCCTGTCGACTGCTTGAAGGCCCTCCAGAAATGGAACCGGCTAACCCCAATTTCTTTTGCCAGATCGGCCAGCGTAGGTCTGCCGTCCGACAACGTCTCGATCATGTCCACTGCCCGCTTGAGATCGAACGATGACAAACCGCCTTTTGCCGGCTCCTGATGGACGCCGTTCAACCTTAACATTTGGCCGAGCAATTGCGTGGCCTGGCACTCCACCATGGTTGCGCTGATGGGGTCAGGCTGCTTGAGCTCCAAAGCAATCCTCTGCAACGCCAACTCTGCAGTGCCGTCCCGAAACCCGATCGAAGGCGGCAGCACTGCCGGGCGATGGCGAGCCATTCCCGCAAACACCTCGTTGGCGAACCCTTTTTCAATCGAGACCAGGAGATAGGAAGCGGTCGCTTCCCCCTCGTCCCATCCATTCCAATCACTGCCGGCCGGCATGAAGATTATCGAACCGGCCCGGCGCGGCAAAAAGGCAATCCGGCGCCCATCCACAATGTCTTCTCCGCGGGACGCCGTGCCCTTCAGGTTCATCAAGAACACATGGTTTGGCTGGAGGAGCCTTGTCTCCTGACGCTCAAGCCCGGTTCTTTTGACTACGTCCGCCCGCACGCTCCCCCAACTCTCATACTTGTGGGCAAGGGATTGGTGCCGTGAGCGGCGATTCTCGGTCGGGTCGAGGGCAAGAGTATTCACGTATCCACAGCCTCCTTACTGGCGAGTGGCCAGTCGTCGCATGATGTGGCGAACCATGGGTTGCTGAACAACGCGCAAATAACTCTGGATTGGTAGAAGATGTGACTTTAGCGAAAAAATGGCAAACGAGCGAAAGCCGTCTGTATCCGGCAGGCCTACGAGTTGGCTCAGCCAATACTTGAGCCAGGCGAAATATTAGACCCCACTTATCTTAGTGGCATTTCCCCTATCGACGTATCGGCATCTCACCAACGGAACGGTGCTGGAGGCATACTGCGATGCGTGGACTCGACGACTTTCTGGCTGAGTGCGACGCTGGCCCACGGATCAACCGACTAGCCGGCTTTTTCGCCGCGACCGCCGCTGGCAAGAGCGGGATGCCAATCCGCAAGCCCGTCGCGGACGCCCGCCTTCTGCCGAGCGATGAACTGCTGCACGGCTTGGTCAGCCTGCATGCGGCACGACAAGGTTTTTTCGACCAGCACTACCACGGCAGCATTCCCTACAGATTAGAGGAAGAGTGCCGGATGGCCTACGCAGTGCTGAAATACGCACGGCATCGTGGTGGTCCGCTTTCGCTATATAGCCTTGGAACAGCGGAAGGCACGATGGCGAGGACACTGTCGGAACTGTCCGATGGGCAGGTACGCTCACTGTCGTGCAGCCCGAACGCGGAGAATTACAAATGCTTCATGGCTTATGGCCAACCACCGCACGCCGACTTTTTCATTGGTCCCTTCCATCATTTGACAAAGGACGTCCTGGGCTCGGATCCGCGACTGGCAAATTTCGCCCACGGTTTCGATATCATTCTGGAAGATACGACCTTTCAGATGTACTCGCCGAACAGAGTGGGACAGATCGAGTTCGTGACACAGCACCTCAAGCCGGACGGAATCTTCGTCTTCGTCGAGAAGTTCCGGGCAACCGAGGAGCCGGACTACAGGCGTCGCGAATACCAGAAGGATTTCGGCTTCAAGGCGCGCTATTTTCCCCCAGACGAAATCGAGAAAAAGCAAACCCTCGTTCTGAATACGATGTTCGGCAATGAGGTGACTTTGGCAAAGATGGCTGACGCCATACGCGCGCATTTCAGCTACTGCGCCCTGACCTGGAACAGCGGAAATTTCTGTAGTCTCGCGGCGAGCAATAGCGAGGAAAACCTGAACCGATACCTTTCCCAGATGGCCGCTCCGGCCATTCCGCACGAGTACGTCTACGAAACCAGCTTGTATCCGACCCTGCCGGTTAGCGTCGCCGCCGCGCAGGAATAGGCTCCTGTGCCTTGAGACAGGTCAACAACACGTTGCGTCGTTTGGACCATGTCTTCGCGGCTGTCGACCATGGCAGCCTCAGGCAGGCCGCAAGAGTTCTCAGGGTGAGGGAATCCTGTGTCAGCCGCAACATCGTTGCTCTCGAACAATTGCTGGACATGCAGTTGTTTGACCGCGACGTCCATGGCGTTCGGCTGACCGAAGCAGGCCGGGCCTGGACTAACCTCGTCCGGGCTCATTATGAAGGGTTGCAAGATGCCATGGCCGGAGGTGGTCCTGGCGACCAGGATGCCAAAACAGTCAAGATAGGGTTGTGCGGTCAGATAGGACGGGCGTTCGTGGCGCGGCTTGTCGATCGATTTCGCGGCTTGCATCCGGACGTGAGCATCGCCATCGAGGACGTTCCCCATGATCAGTGTCTGGCGGCAATACGTCGCCGGCGCCTTGACATCGTGTTCACGCACGGGCTCGAGAACGGCGCCTTATGCCGCAGCGAGCTATTTGGACACGAGCGCTTGTTCATTCTCCTGCCCTGTTACCATCCGCTTGCTGAAAGGTCTGCGGTCACATGGGCAGATCTTGCAGATACCTGCCTGCTGGTTTCGGTCGGATCGCCGCTGGATCCGGTTTTGTTGGAAAAGATTGCCGCAGGTGGTGGCCCCGCTATTCAAATATGTCGCGCGAGCGAAGCGACGGTCATCCTCAAGGTGCAACTCGGTCAAGGCGTTACTCTGGCGGGCGAAGGTTTTGCCAGGACAGTCGCCATCGACGCTACAGTATGGAAACCCATCGACGGTCAGCACAGCATCAGTTCGATTAAGGCGGTGTGGCTGGAATCGAACCCAAAGCGTGCGCTTCTGCGCCTGGTTGGGACCGCAAGAAACCTGGTGGCCGCAACGCGACCCGGGCCTACCCCTGTCAATGGAGGAAGTTCGGGACGCCGCGGCGCGATTTCTGAAGTCACGCCATGACTGGGAGGTGCGACTGACCCGGTTTGACTTCAGTCGTCCAGCCTCTAACCACCCTCCGAACGCTTTGCCCTGGCAAAGCCTCGATCCGTCGCAATGAACCGCTCCAGCATCGCAACGATGAGGCGCGGCGCATCGGCGGGCCGTTGCCCCGCTTCGCGGCCGAGGATCTCGGCATAAGCCGTCAGATCACGGTGCAGTGCCGCAGGGAGTTCCACCATGACCTTGACAGGCTTGTCGTCAGCGATTGGCCCCAGTTTCAGCTTGGCCATTTCAGCCCCCCATAAGGTTCGAGCACGAGATCGCGTGTGACGATCACCCGCACCGGGAATCCCGGTCGGATGGTGAGCGTCGGCGCTATGTTGAGCTGCCGCTGGACGATCTGCTGGCCTGTCTGGCTGATGCTGTCGGAAGCACCCTGGCGAAGAGCGCGCATGATGTCGCTCTCCTGGCCCGATGAGCCTGCTTGCGCGCCGATGCTCAGAACCGTGGAAAGTGCTGCAGCCTTGAACAACTCGCCCCAGTGATAGTCGACGCCGTCCTCGAGACCGGCATAGCCCTCAGCGTCCGCGCCAGGCTCACGTTCCAGAACGATGGAGCGGCCGTCAGGAAAAATCAGCCTGGTCCATACCAGCAACACGCGACGCTGGCCGAAGCCGACCCCATTGTCATACTGGCCGATGAGGCGCGTCCCCTGCGGAATGAGACGGATATGTCCGGTGGGGCTGTCATAGACATTCTCCGTCACCTGCGCGGTAATCTGACCGGGCAGGTCTGAGCGAATGCCAGTGATGAGGGCAGCTGCGATGACGGCGCCCGCCTGCAGGACGTTTTTCGACGCCGGCGCCGCAACACGATCCGACGAGACGGTGCGCTTGTCAGGCGGCTGGTCGAGGAACGCAAGTTGGCGGTCTTGCGCCGAGGGCGTCGCTGACTGCGAAGCGAGGCCAAGGTTGGCGAGATCGGTTTGTGGCATGGTGTCTGTCGTGGCTCGAGCGACAGTCGCGTCACTAGCGGGCCGCGTTTGCGTGGACGCGAACAGACGCGCGGTCCTCGCCGCCTCCAGTTCCTGCTCCCGGCGCTGTTCCTCTGGATCCGGTCCGACCGAGCCCGACGACGGCGCTCCGTTCGCCGGGCCGCCATTCTGCGCGTTGAGGATCGGGCGGCCGAGATCGCCGGGAAGCGGTGGGCCAAGCTTTGGAACGCCCGTATAGTCCTTTGGCAGACCGGCGAGCCCATCGGGCGTCGAACGATTATCGGTTGAATAGAGCTCCTGACCCTGGCCTTGCTGACGGTTCTGAAGCGCGTAAATCAGCGCACCGCCGACAGCGAGGCTAGCGGCGAGCCCCAATCCGGCCAACGCCTTGCGGGACAGACGCGTCACGCGCGACGGCTCGGCGCGCAGCCGCATGGCCGCGGCCGGCTCACCTGTCAACGGCCGGGCGTCATCCTCGACCGGTGCCTCCGGCCGGGCGTCATTCGCCGGCCCCCGGCCTTCTTTCTTCCCGGGATCCATTTTGTCGCTCATGATGACGACCCTCCCCGGCCTGTTCGGAGGTTCGTCGCTGGCGGGGTCTCACCAGGGCCATGCATCCATGAAAATCGACTGCTCCTTACCCCATCGGTGCGGGAGACGCGGACGCGCCTCTGGTTCTTGCCGGCGCCGAGGCGCAACTCGGCGGCGGCAAACATCCGGTCGACGATCATGTAGTTGCCGCGCACGCGATAGTTGACCAGCTCGGACGTGTCGCCTTCCGGCCCTACCACGAAGAGTGGCGGCATCTCACCCTGGCCGATGCCCCGCGGGAACTCGATGAACACCTGCTTGCCATCGTCGAAGGCGCGCAGCGGCCGCCACGGTGCGCGATCGCCCGTCACCTCGTAGCGGAAATTGACGCGAGAAAGATCGATGCCTGTCGAGACCGGCTGTGCAGCCTCAGCTTGCTGGTTCTGCCTGCGCAAGGCGATGAGTTGGTCCTGCGGGTATTGCCAGGAAACCGACGCCATATAGGTCGACGGCGTCGAGCGCAGTTCCATGTGATAGGTACGCCGATCGGTATTGATGACGAGATTGGTGAGAAGGTCGGCGCGCGTCGGCTTGACGAGTATGTGGACCTGCTTGGCCGCGCCCGTACCGCTCTCGGTATCGCCGATGATCCAGCGCACGGTGTCGCCGGCGGCGACGGGACCGGAACCGACGAGCTGCTCGCCGGGCTGGAGCGCGATGTCGGTGATCTGCCCCGGCGAGGCATAGACCTGATAGAGCGCGCCATCGACGAATGGATAGACCTGCATCGAGTTGATGAAGCCGTTGCGGACAGGCTGGACGCGCGCGGCCGCATTGGCCAAGTTCACGCGCGCGGTCGGATCGGTCGGTTCCGGGTCGGGCTTTGCGGCCTTGCCGACCGGCTTCAACTGGCCTGGAAGCGGCAGCGGCTTCGACAGCTCCACCACCTTGACGGGCGGTGGCGGATCGACGGCATGCACGGCCGGGACCGGATCGTCATAGGAAATCTCCGGCGGCTTCTGCCTGGTGGCGCAGCCCGCAAGCGCCGAAGTGCAAAGCAAAAGCGCTGGAAGGGCCATTTTGCGGAAGGCCGGCATTGCGTGGATGAGGAAAACCGGACGCCCCCAAGGGGCGGCTTTGCAGAGTACGGGCATCATTGTCCAAGCTCCTTCGACCAGTTGATGGCGTTGATGTAGATTCCAAGCGGGTTCTTCCTCAGCGCATCAGCGTCGCGCGGGGGCTGGACGACAATGGTGAGGATGGCGGACCAGCGCTCCGTGGAAGCCAGTGAGCCGTCCTGATAGCGGCGTTCGACCCAGGCGATTCGGAAGCTCACCGGCGATGCGCGGATGACCGACGACACATCGACGGCGACCTGCTGCTTGCCGACCTTGGTGAACGGGTCATTGGCGCGCGCATAGTCGTTGAGAGCCAGCGCCCCGCCCTGCGTCGCGAAGTCGTAGGCGCGCAGCCAGTTCTGCCGCACGATGACCGGATCGGCGGGGATCGACCTCACCTGTTCGATGAAGTGCGCCAGGTAGAAGGCAATCTGCGGATCGTTCGGCTGATAGTCGCCGACCGCAGGTCCCACAGCCTGCGCCTGGCCGAGACGATCGACCTGCACCACCCAAGGCATGATCGAGCCTTTGGCGGATTGCCAGATGAGCGCGGCCGAGAACCCCGCGGCGAGCGCCAGGCAACCGAAGGCCATGGTGCGCCAGTTGCGCGCCTGCACGCGAGCCGAACCGATGCGCTCGTCCCAGAGCTGAGCAGCGCGTTGGTAGGGGGTCTCGGGTTGTGGGGACTTGCCGTAGTGCGTGGACGGTCGTTTGAACATGCTCAGTCACTTTCAGAGAGGTTGATCGAGGAGCCGCCGCCATGGCTGTCGCCACTGCGAACGGCGTGGGCGGCGGCCTGGACGCCATGGGTCATCTGTTGCGAGCGCTTCATGCGCTTCGCCCAGGCTGGCTGACTTTCGGTTGCGGAGGACGCGACGGGTGCGGAGCCGGCTTCGGGCGCGTTCGCGCCGATTGTGCCAGCCGTGGATGACCCGCCCGTCGTCTCGAAGGCAGCGCGAGCGCCCGACTGGTAGCTGTGCTTCATGCTGCCTGCCGCATTATTGGCCGCACGCTTGAGCGGTGAGATGGCACCTTGGGCGCCGGCTCTGATGACACCGCCGAGCCCGGATGCGACGCCAGAAAAGCCAGACTCTCCGGCCGCGCTGAGGCCGTAGGCTGTGGACGCCCTGCCCGCCATGGCGGCACCGCCACGGGCCGCCGCTGCAGCACCGCCACTGACAGCCGCGCCTCCAGACACGACTGCGCCGCCGGCCGCAGTGCCGACTGCTGCCATGCCTCCGACGGCGAGCCCAGCGCCGACCGCAGCACCCGCGCCGAGTTGCGGGCCGCCGGAGACGAGGCCGTTGGCAATGCCAGGTCCAAATATGCCAAGGCCGAGCAGCGACAACGCGGCCAGCACGATCGCCATGGCATCGTCGATCGACGGCGTGTTGCCGCTGAACCCCGCGGTGAACTCGGAAAAGAGCGTTGAGCCGATGCCGATGATGACGGCGAGCACCAGCACCTTGATGCCGGACGAGATGACGTTGCCAAGCACCCGCTCGGCCATGAAGGCGGATTTGCCGAACAGACCGAAGGGAATGAGCACGAAACCGGCGAGCGTGGTCAGCTTGAATTCGATCAGCGTGACGAAAAGCTGGATTGCCAGGATGAAGAAGGCCAGCAGCACCAGCGCCCAGGCGAAGAACATGCAGGCGATCTGGATGAAGTTCTCGAAGAAGGACCAATAGCCCATCAGGTTCGAGATCGAGTCCAGCAACGGCCGGCCGGCATCGAGCCCGGTCTGCGCCACCTTGCCCGGGCGCATGAGATCGTTGACGGTAAAACCCGTACCCGAGGCCTTCAGGCCAAGCCCGGCGAAGCTTTCAAAGACGATGCGGGCGAGATTGTTCCAGTTGGAGATGAGATAGGCGAAGACGCCGACGAATAGGGTCTTCTTGACGAGGCGCGCCATGATGTCGTCGTCCGCACCCCAGGACCAGAAGAGCGCAGCCAACGTCACGTCGATGACGATCAGGGTTGTGGCGATAAAGCCGACCTCCCCGCCGAGCAGGCCGAAGCCGCTGTCGATGTAGCGCGTGAAGACTTCGAGGAAATGGTCGATGACGCCCATGCCGCCCATGTCAGCGAGCCTCCGGCCGAGGAGGCTCGACCTGCATCGCGGGAGTGGTCACATCCATCCGCGTCCCTCCTTTCCGGTCGGCTGACGCCGGCACATCAGGGAATAACGTTTTCGGGGCAACGGCAGCAGGCGCCGTTGCCGAGTCACCTGGAGCGAGAAACCGGCGCCGGCTCTCTCCCCACGCTTTCAGACAACCGGGATCGCGAGGACCGGCCTCGCCGATCCCGGAACAGCGGCGCAATTCGAACGCGAGCGGGTCTTGTGACGCGGTGGAACGGTCCCGTGTCCCAAGGGCGTCAGGCTCATCGTCCTTGCTGCTCATCTCGATCGCGGTCACTGTCAAAGCGACCGCGATGAAGATGACCGCGCCGATGCGAGCGAGGAGCTTGCCTTCCATCGCGCCGACCTCAGTTCTTGCCATAGAACATCTGCGCACTGCCGGGCTGGTAGCCCGAGCCCTGCGTCAGGAAGCGCCGGCGCTGCTCTCGGCCCTGGTCGACGGCGGTGGGCTGTTCGGCCGATTGCAACGCCTGCGCCCGACCGTTCGCGGCGACGACAGCGGTGAGATCGGCGAGCTGCTGCACTTGGAGCGCGAGGAGCTGGTTGCCGGCCTGTGTTGCCTGAAGCGCGCCGGTCGCACCCTGGCTCTGGCCGACCAACGCCGACATCTCACTGCGATTGGTGTCGATGTTGCCGACGACGCCCGCCTGCACACGCATAGCGTCCTGAAGGCCACCAACCGTGTTGCCCCAGCGCGAGCGCGCGTCGGCGACGAGTTGCTGATCCGAAGCCGACAGCGAGACGTTGCCGTATTTCTGCTGGAAAGCCTGATCGATCTGCTGGACGTCATAGGCAACGTTCTGCGCCTGACCGAGCAGTTGCTGCGTACGCTGCACGGACTGCTGGAGTTGTTGCAGAGAGGAGAACGGCAGGCTCGCGAGATTGCGGGCCTGGTTGATGAGCATCTGCGCTTCGTTCTGAAGCGAGGTGATCTGGTTGGTGATCTGTTCGAGCGAGCGCGCTGCCGTCAGGACGTTTTGCGAATAGTTCGAGGGATCGAAAACGATCAAGGCCTGTGCCGGCGTCGCCAGCATCGGCGAGAGCGCGGCAGGAGCGACAAGCAGTGCGGCGGCGAACCGCATGCCAAGGGAACGGCGTTGTTTCATGGGGACTTCTCCTTGTTGGTGAGGGCGGGGCTGGTTAGGGCGGGAACGAGTTCAGCGGCCCAGCCGACGCCACGGTGGGTGAGCCAGGCAGCGAGGAACCCGTCGCGGCCATGCTCGGCGACGATGCTGGCGATCGCGGCCTGGTCGGTCTTCGCGGATACAGCGCAGAGCGCGAGTGCCACATCCGACAGACCGAGCTCGAACAGCCGGTTGCCGCGTCGGGACTGGCAGTAATAGTCGCGCTTTGGCATCGCCCGCGCGATGATCTCGATCTGCCGATCGTTGAGGCCGAATCGACGATAGATCGCCGTGATCTGCGGCTCGATGGCGCGCTCGTTCGGCAGGAGAAGCCGGGTCTGGCAGCTCTCGATGATCGCGGGCGCGATTGCCGAGCCGTCAATGTCGCTGAGCGACTGCGTGGCGAAGATGACGCTGGCGTTCTTCTTGCGCAGCGTCTTTAGCCATTCGCGGAGCTGGCCGGCAAAGCCCTCATCGTCCAGCACAAGCCAGCCTTCGTCGATGATGAGAAGGGTTGGCGAGCCATCGAGCCGGTCCTCGATGCGATGGAAGAGATAGGACAGGACGGCGGGCGCGGCACCTGTTCCGATCAGCCCCTCGGTTTCGAATGCCTGGACCGACGCCGATCCGATATGCTCGTGCTCGGCATCGAGCAGGCGGCCATAGGGACCTCCGACGCAATAGGGGCGCAATGCCTGCTTGAGATCGTTTGATTGCAGCAGCACGACCAGGCCGGTGATGGTGCGCTCCTCGACAGGCGCGGACGCCAGAGAACTCAACGCCGTCCAGATATGCTCCTTGATCTCAGGCGTGATCGTCACATTCTCACGCGTCAGGATCGCCACGATCCAGTCGGCGGCCCAGGCGCGCTCGGGGACATCGTGAATGCGCGCGAACGGCTGGAGACTGACGCTATCGGACGCTCCATCGCTGAGATCGCCGCCGAGATCATGCCAGTCGCCGCCCATGGCGAGTGCCGCCGCGCGGATCGAGCCGCCGAAATCGAAGGCAAATACCTGTGACCCCGCATAGCGGCGGAACTGCAGCGCCATCAGCGCCAAGAGCACGGACTTGCCCGCGCCTGTCGGGCCGACGATCAGCGTGTGGCCGACGTCGCCGACATGAAGCGAAAGCCGGAACGGGGTCGAGCCTTCGGTCTTGCCGAAAAGCAGAGGGGGCGCTGCAAGATGCTCGTCCCGCACCTCGCCCGCCCACACCGCGGAAAGCGGAATGATGTGGGCGAGATTGAGGGTGGAGATGGGAGGTTGACGGACGTTGGCGTAAACGTGACCCGGCAGGCTGCCGAGCCAGGCGTCGACGGCGTTGATGGTTTCGATAATTGCCGTGAAATCGCGGCCCTGGATGACCTTTTCGACCCGGCGCAGTTTCTCGTCGGCGATGCCAGGATCATCGTCCCAAACAGTCACCGTCGCGGTGACATAAGCCATGCCCGCATAGTCGGCGCCGAGCTCCTGGAGCGCCATGTCGGCATCAGCGGCCTTGTTTGCGGCGTCGGTGTCCACGAGGACGGACGCCTCGTTGGTCATCACCTCCTTGAGGATCGCGGCGACCGATTTGCGCTTGGCGAACCATTGACGCCGGATCTTTGTCAGCAGCCGGGTCGCATCAGTCTTGTCGAGCAGGATCGCGCGTGTCGACCAGCGATACGGGAAGGCCAGCCGGTTCAGCTCGTCGAGCAGACCCGGCGTGGTCGCGGTCGGGAACCCCGTGACCGTGAGAATGCGCAGATGCAACGCGCCAAGCCGCGGCTCAAGCCCGCCGGTCAGCGGCTGGTCGGCCAGCAGGACATCGAGATACATCGGCGTTTCGGGAACGCGGACACGGTGGCGATTGGTCGAGACGCAGCCATGCAGATATGTCAGCGTCTCGGCGTCATCGAGCCAGCGGCACTCCGGCATGAAGGCTTCGACTAGGCGCAGGACGCGGTCGCTGCGGTCAGTGAACCCGGTCAGCACCTCATTGGGGTCGAGGCCCTTCTTCTCCCGCCCTTCGTAGAGCCAGCTTTCCGCGCGGGCGGTGTCTTCGGCGGGCGCAAGATAGGTGAGCGTCAGGAAGTAGCTGGACTCGAAATGCGCGCCGGCCTCCTCGAAGCCCGCCTTGCGCTCCGCATCGACCAGCGTCGAGGCCGCATCCGGAAAGCTGCTGTCGGGATAGCGCGTCGAGGCATGGCGCTGTGCCTCGACGAAGATCGCCCAGCCGGAGCCGAGGCGGCGGAAGGCATTGTTGAGTCGGCCGGCGACGGCGACCAGTTCGGCCGGCACGGCGCTGTCGAGATCGGGACCGCGAAAACGCGCGGTGCGCTGGAAGCTGCCGTCCTTGTTGAGGACGATTCCAGCGCCGACCAATGCCGCCCAGGGCAGGAAGTCGGCGAGCCGGCTGCTGCGGTTGCGATATTCGGCAAGGTTCATCATAGGTGCGACCTCGCTTAGACCGTGAGATGCGCGGGTATGCGCAGGTGCCGGCGAACGACGTCGGCGAAAAGCGGATCGCGCTTGGCCGCCCAGACTGCGGCAACATGGCCGATCGCCCAGATGGCGATGCCGACGAGCCACAGACGCAGCCCCAGCCCCACGGCGCCCGCGAGCGTCCCGTTCATGATCGCAATGGCGCGCGGGGCGCCACCGAGCAGGATCGGCTCCGTCAGCGCGCGGTGTACAAGGACCGTATAGCCGGGCACTGTATAATCCGGCATTGGGCCGCCCTGTTCGACAGCGCCCGCCATCAGACCAGCGCTCCGCCGCCGAACGAGAAGAACGACAGGAAGAAGCTCGACGCCGCGAAAGCGATGGACAGGCCGAACACGATCTGGATGAGCCGGCGGAAGCCGCCAGACGTGTCGCCGAAGGCGAGCGTCAGGCCGGTTACGATGATAATGATCACCGCCATGATCTTGGCGACCGGACCTTCGATCGATTGGAGGATCTGTTGCAGCGGCTGTTCCCACGGCATTGACGAGCCGGAGGCATAAGCGGGCGCGGCCATCACCAGGATGAGCGTGGCACCGGAGACGGTCATGGCGAGACGATGGCGCGCGAGGCGCAGGCGTTGGATCATGGAATTTCTCCTTCAGGGCTTTGGATGAGCAAGGTCGGGCTGTCGTCGCCCTCGAGGACGGCTGGCGCGACCCGGTAATCGCCGTCCGGGCTCAGGCCATCGACACGGGCGAGTTCGGACAGTCGGCGGGCTGAGCCGCGGCCGGAAAGGACGGCAACCAGGTCGATCGTCTCGGCGATCAGCGCGCGTGGAACCGTGACCACGGCTTCCTGGATCAGCTGCTCCATCCTTCGGAGCGCACCTATGGCGCTGCCGGCGTGGATCGTGCCAAGGCCGCCGGGGTGGCCGGTGCCCCAGGCCTTGAGCAGTTCGAGCGCCTCGGCCCCGCGCACCTCTCCGACTGGAATGCGGTCGGGGCGCAGGCGCAGCGATGAGCGAACAAGATCGGAGAGCGACGCGACACCGTCTTTCGTTCGCATCGCCACGAGATTCGGCGCTGCGCATTGCAGTTCCCGCGTATCCTCGATGATCACGACGCGATCGACGGTCTTGGCCACCTCGGCCAACAGCGCGTTGATCAGCGTGGTCTTGCCCGTGGAGGTGCCGCCTGCAACGAGGATGTTCGCGCGGTTGGCAACGCCCTGGCGCAGCGCGTCCACCTGCTGCGCCGACATGATTCCGGTCGCGACATAATCTTCGAGGGTGAAGATGGCGACGGCGGGCTTGCGGATCGCGAAGGCGGGCGCCGCGACGACGGGAGGAAGAAGCCCTTCGAACCGCTCCCCCGTCTCGGGCAGCTCGGCCGAGACACGTGGGGCGCCGGCATGGACTTCGGCACCGACATGATGAGCGACGAGGCGAACGATGCGCTCGCCGTCCGCTGCTGACAAACGCTCTCCTGTGTCGGACAACCCCTCGGACAGGCGGTCGATCCACAAACGTCCATCGGGATTAAGCATCACTTCGACGATGCCGGCGTCGTCGAGATAGCGCGCGATCGCAGGTCCGAGCGCTGTGCGCAGCATGCGTGCGCCGCGCGCCAGACCTTCTGAATTGTGAGGCGAAGCTGCCATCCTGTCCCCGTTTCGATCCGGGGGAACATGGACGGCCCCTGGACGGGGATGATTAAGAGAGCCGCATCTCGAGTGGTTTCAACACCTATATCGAGGCGTAGTGGCGTAGCGTGCAAATACAGGAGATTGGCGGTGCCGACCTGTGATCAAGGCCGGCGATCTTCAGGCAAGGGCGGCGCTCGCCGTCAATTGTGCGCTCGTCGGTAAAGCCGTCAGATCACGCGGCTTCAGCACGAGTTGACCGTCGAGGCTTGTGGCGAACCACCACGTCGACCTTGTAGTCGAGCCGGTCCAGACAGCGAACCAGCCTGTCTATTGAAAACTTACCCGTTCGCCCTGTGGCGATCGCGGAGACGTCGGGCTGTTTCATTCCGAGCAGTTCAGCCGACTTCGCCTGGGTCAGGCGCCGGCGCTTGATAATGGCGCGGATCTCGCGGGCCAGCTTGGCCTTGAGCAATTCCTCTTCGGGATTGTCAAAGCCGAGGTCCGCAAACACGTTGCCGCTGCTCACTTCGGCGGTGATGTCTTCCGTCATGACTTTGTTCCTTTCCCATAGTTTTCACGATAGTGCGCCTCGGCCGCCTTCAATCGTACTGTGACGAGATCGATTTCATGCTTGGGTGTCTCCCTGCCCCTCTTCGACTTCTTCTGGAAGCAATGAAGGACGTAGATCACGCCAGCGAAGCGGACGGTGTAGACGGCGCGGTAGGTATCTCCGTCGAAGTCGTCGACCACCTCGAGGATGCTGCGGCCCCCAAACCCTTTCAGGGCTTTGACAGCCGGGTGCTCCTCACCATTCTGGGCGTCGTTGATTGCGACACCCATCAACCGGCGAACATCGACCGGAAACTCGCGCAGGTCATCCTTCGACGATCCCATCCATACCGTGAGCTTTTGGTTTTTCATTCGCCCTTTGCCTTATAGCATACAGACTATAATTTTCAACGAAAAGATCCTGACACCGCCTAGCCACTGAGATAACTGGTTCGGCTCAGACGGCTGCTTTTTCTAGAAGCTCATAAAGGCGTGGTCCCTCATGCAATCACGGATCTTGAATTGCGGATTTCGCGCCCAACATGGTTCCCGTATCAGCGACCCTGCCCTGCGGCTGTCTAGCTCTTGTCTGCCAAACCCCCCGACAGGTTGGCAACGCGAGTTCCATGACAACATATCGTTACAATACTTTGATATGCTTGACATATCGATGCTTGCAAAATCTCGGTCCGCCAGTCCGTTCAGCGCGCGGGCGTGCCGGGCTGGTGTGTGTCCAGACCGCCATCGATGTCCTCGGAGATCTCCTGCCGAAGCTTTGGACCTCTCGCCAGGCGCCGGCCGAGCGCGGTGACGAAGGCATCATAGCGCTCGCCAGCCTTGGAGTGGGCTGCCTGTGCCGCGGGCTCGGGCAAAGCCGGCGTTGTCGCCAGCCAGAAGCGGACGAAAACAGCGAGCGTCTCCACGGCAATCGCGACATCGCGCTCCTGGCGCGTCATACGGCGGTCCAGCTGGTCAAGCCGCTTGGTGATCGCCGCCTCCTGCCGCTCGGCGGCATCGGGTGAGAGGAACGACTCGATTGCCGCCTCCGCGACGAGCGACCGTGAAAAATCACGGCGCGCCGCATGTTCGGCCAGCCTGCTCATGACCTTCGGATCGAGATAGACGGACAGGCGTTGCTTGCGAGGTGGCTTTACCATGGGAGCCTCACATATCCACGCCGTCGCCGGGGTCGAGCGACGCCTGCCGCGCAACGCCCTGCATCAGGCGCGTCAGTCGACGGTTGCGGGCAACCTCGTCCTCCACGTCATCCAGGTGATCGATCTCGAATTCGTTCTCGGTCGAAGGCTTCACGACCTGCTCGACGCGACTGAGCTCGGGTTGCCGACGACGCTCGGAATCAGTTGTGTCGTCATCCGTGGCCAACGGCGCCGACATGGCTTCAGCAATCTGCGGACGAGAAGGCAGAGGCAGGTTCGTCCAGTCGTCCGGCCTCCCCTCCTCCGCGCCCCCCCCCCCCCCCCCCCGCGCGGCCGCGGCCCCCCCCCCCCCCCCCCCCCCCCCCCCCCCCCCCCCCCCCCCCCC